>DATLBA010000060.1:0-3603 GCA_035527275.1 Phycisphaerae bacterium | reverse complement strand
AACAGGGCAGGCTCCGGGACGGATGCGGGCGGACATCGGCGGCTGTCACCCCGACCGGAGCGGAGGGGTCTCGCCGTGGGCCGGGACGCCCAAGAATTAAGGGGTAGCGCGGTGGCCAAGAATGGCCACCGCGCCGAAAATCGCCTTGCCTCCCCTGGATACCTATGCTTGAATATCCCAGACCGCTGTAGGGGGCCAGCATGGACCAATACACCGCTTATGTGATAATCGCCGTCATCGCAGCCGGTGTGATCGTTTTTCTCGGCATTCGCTACAGGAAGCGGCTCATCATCCGATTCCGTCGCGACAAGACGGAAGTAGAAATAGATGCCACGGCCTCAGAAATCGCCCAGCCCCCTACCCTCCCGCCAGAACGGCCATCGCCAACCGCCTCCGCCCTTCACCAACTCCCTTCCGCCCCGCGCGATTTTGTCGGTCGAGGAAACGAACTCGACGACCTGCGCCGTGAAATCCTAAAGCGCGGCGCGATCATCTCCTGCCGCGGCATGGGCGGCGTCGGAAAAACCGCCCTCGCCCTGGTCCTTGCCCACGAAATCAAGGACCACTACCCCGACGCTCAAATCTTCTTCAACCTGAGGGGCACCGACCCGCAACCTCTCACGGCAGCCGACGCCATGGCGCATGTGGTCCGGTCCTTCCACCCGGAGGCCAGATTGCCGGAGGACGAGGCCGGGTTAAGCACCCTCTATTGCTCGGTCCTCGAAGGCAAGCGCGTCCTCCTCCTCATGGACAATGCGGCTGGGCGCGGCCAAGTCGCCCCCCTCGTGCCGCCCGAAACCTGCCTCCTCCTTGTGACCACGCGGCACCATTTCGCCCTGGAAGGGCTGTACTCAAAAGACCTCGACATTCTCTCCCTCGAGGACGCCCGGAAGTTGCTCCTTAAGATCTGCCTGCGAATCGGCGATGCCGCCGACCGGATCGCAACGCTCTGCGGCCGCTTGCCCCTCGCGCTCCGCGCGGCGGCAAGTCTCCTGGCCGCCACCCCGAACCTCAAACCTCAGGATTACGTCGCCCGCCTGGAGGACGAGCGGACCCGCCTCGAAAGCCTCGGCACGGAGGGGGTGGACATCGGCGTCGAAGCCTCCTTCGGCCTGAGTTTCAACGCTTTGGAGGAGAGAGCCAAACGCGTATTCTTGCGCCTGTCGGTCTTCCCCGCCTCCTTCGACGCCCAGGCCGAGGAAACCATTGCCCAGGACCCCGGCCACGGGCGCCTCACGGACCTCGTGCGCCGGAGTCTTGTGGAATACGACAGTACGAAGGATCGCTACCGCCTGCACGACCTCGTCCGCGTGTTTGCGGCCGGGCACCTCGAAGACGCCGACCGCGCCGCCGCCGAGGCCCATCACGCGGAACACTACAAGGACGTCCTGGCCGTGGCTAAAGATCAGTATAAGCAAGGGCACGGGAAAGAACTGGAGGGCCTGGCCCTCTTTGACGGCGAGCGCGAGAACATCGAGGCGGGCTGGCAATGGGCGAAGTCCCATGCCGGAGCCGACGAAGCCGCCGCGCGCCTCTGCTCCGCCTACCCGGACGCGGGGGTGTACGTCCTCACCCTCCGCCAGCACCCCCACGAGCGGATTGCCTGGATCGAGTCCGCCCTGGCTGCCGCGCGGAGCCTCAAGGACCGCGCCGCCGAAGGCCGCCACCTCGGCAACATGGGCAACGCCTACACGGACCTCGGCGAGACCCGCCGCGCGATCGAGCACTACGAGAAGCACCTTGAGATCGCCCGCGAGATCGGCGACCGACGCGGCGAAGGCGCAGACCTCGGCAACCTGGGCAACGCCTACGCGGTCCTCGGTGAGACCTGCCGCGCGATTGAGTACTACGAGAAGCAGTTGGCCATTACCCGCGAAATCGGCGACCGACACGGCAAAGGAAACGCCCTCGGCAACCTGGGCATCGCCTACTCTGGGCTGGGCGAGACACGCCGCGCGATTGAGCACTACGAGAAGCACCTGGAAATTGCCCGCGAGATCGGCGACCGGCGCGGGGAAGGAAGCACCCTTTACAACATGGCGAACGAATACGCCAAGATGGGGGACTGTAAAAAGGCCATCCCCATGGCGGAAGGCGCCCTTGCGATTTTCGAGCAAATCGAGGATCCGCACGCCGGCCAGGTGCGCCGACAGCTAGCGGAGTGGAAGAAGAAACCAGAGTGAGTCCATTGCGGACCCGGCCCGCCCCCAAAGGGGTCCAAAGGGAACAGGGACATAGGCGGGGTAAGTTTCAGATTGCGGATTTGACGGCAACGGATTCGAGGCGAGACCCGTTCGACTCGTCCCGACTGCGTCGGGACTCGCTCAGGGTGACAGAACTCGCGGGGTGTGCGCGGCGGGGGCCGCATTGCGCTCACTCCTGCCACTCGAACGGGCGCGGGGCGATCAGATACAGACGTCGCAAGGCCACGTTGCACAAAAGGCCGAGCGCGAGAAAGGAACTCGTAAGGCTCGATCCGCCGTAACTGACGAGCGGCAAGGTGATGCCCGTCACGGGCGCTAGTCCGAACGACATCGCCAGGTTCAGAAACGCCTGGGCTGCCACGAGGCCCACCACGCCGACCACGAGGAGTTTGCCGAACGGCTCGGTGGTCGAGAAACTGACGTCCATCCCCATCAGGCACACCAGGCCGTAGAGGACGACGACGGCGGCGGCGCCGACGTAGCCGAACTGCTCGGCCAGGACCGGGAAGATGAAGTCCGTTTCGGCGAAGGGCAAAAGGCCGTACCGCGTCTGCGTGCCCTGGAGCCAGCCTCGGCCCCAGAATCCGCCCGAGCCGACCGCAATCTTGGCCTGGAAGAGTTGGTGGCTGGGTCCGGCCAGGAGCGTGGCGAAGCATCGGCGGAGGGCGTCGAAACTCCTGGGCCCTGTGCCCTCCTCCCGGAGTGCGACGAAGAGATGGTCGCGTGCGGCAGCGAAGTCGCTCTGGTCCTCCTTCCAGACCAGGAGAGTTGCCAGACGCCAGACGCGGAACCGCCACATGCCCGTCACCTCGCGCACCAGGTCCGTCTTCTCGTCATCCGCGAGGCGTGCGGCGGCAGCGGCGACGGTTTGGCCGTTCGCATCGCGGGCCTCGCGCTGGGCGGCGCGTTCGGCGTCGGCGATGGCGAAGTGCAACCGCTCCGCGCAGCCGTGCAGGAGCCACGAATCTATCCGCATCCGCTGGTATCCCTGCATCGAGGCGTAGAACACCGGGACGCACACCAGGCCCAGAGCGACGATCGCCGCCAGGTGCTTCGCCCTCGCCCCCGCCGCAAACAGCATCAGAAACAGGACCGGCAGGAACAGCATCGCGGTCCCCAGGTCAGGCTGATAGAGCACCAGAGCGGTCGGCACGAGGGCCATCGCGAACGGAACGAGCAGGCCCCAGAACCGCCGGTAGTTCTTGCGGTAGCGCAGGTAAAAGGCGAGCGACATGATGAAGGCGATTTTCGCCAGTTCCGACGGCTGCACCTTCTGATCCGAACCCGGAATGCAGATCCAGGAATACGCATTATTCGTTGGGTAGATGAAGCCGGGAATCTTAAGATTCAGGACACGCAGGACCGCCAGGAGAACGAGCAGAGCCAGCGTCAGTGCGAA
>DATLBA010000059.1:0-57483 GCA_035527275.1 Phycisphaerae bacterium | reverse complement strand
TCCGGCAGGCCGCCCGTCTCGTCGCTCATCCGATCCAGAAGGTGCGTGTTGACGTCGTCGCCGACGCCGAACGTGAAGACGCGCAGGTTCCGCTTGTTGTTGTCCTTTACGAACTTCGAGAGGGCCTCGATGTCGGTCACGTTGACGGTTGGCCGCCCGTCCGTCAGGAACAGCACCGTCGCGGGGCGCGCCTCGTCCACCGGCAGGGCGAAGACGCGCTCGAGCGCCTCGCCGATGTTCGTTCCGCCGGCGGCTTCGAAGCCGCCGACCCAGTCGCGCGCCGCCCTCTTATGCTCGTCGCCGGCGCGCGTCCAGCGGCCCTCCTCGCCGAAGGCCTGGGCGATGGTCGAGAACTGCACGATGGCGAACCGGTCGGCGGCGGCGAGTTTCCCGATACAGAATGCGAGCGCCTTCTTTGCCTGCTCAATCTTCTCGCCCTTCATCGATCCGGAGGTGTCGAGCACAAAGGCAACGTCGCGCGGCACGCGGCGGTCCGCATCAATTTCGACCGCAGGGCTGATGAGAATGAGGAACAGGCCCGGCTCGTCCGGATTCGGCCGGTAAGTCATCAGGTGCAGCCCGAAAGCCTTCTTGCTGAGCGTGTAAAACAGGTGAAAGTCGCGGTCCAGGACGGCCTCGCGCGTCTCCACGCCCGCGACGGCTTCATGGTCGCTCGGCCGGGAGACGCCCACCTCGTGCGTCGGGCTGTAAACGCTCTTGATCGGCGTCGCGCTTTTGATGCGGACCGCCACCGTGAAATCATCGAGCGTCCGCGACGCCTTTTCGCCCGTGCGGAGCGGAAACACGTATTCCGCCAAGCCGTCGTCCACCGGGACGACCTCGGTGTACTCGAGTTCCACCTTCTGCGTTCCCCGGGCGGGGACCGGATAGATGCGCAACCTCAGCAGCGTCCCGTCCATGTACTCCAAGAGGCCGGGGTCCTTCATCCGCCGGACGATTTCCTCGTACACCTTACGGGCCTTTTCCTTTTCCAGGAGTTCGCCTTTCACGCGCTTGCCGCCGATGTACATGGCGAAGTCGCGCACGGCGGCCCCCTTCGGCAGCGGGAAGATGTACGTGCACTCCAGGTCCGCGTCGGTCGAGTTCTGGAACTCCTGGACGACGCGGGTCGTCGCAACCTGGTTGTCGATGGCGGCATCGACGCGAAGATACTTGACGGCGAGCGGCGGCAGGCTTTCGTCTTTCGGCAGGAGGAGGCCCGCCCCCTGCGCCTGGCTCCCTATCGCCGCCACAAGGACCAAACCGGCGGCCAGTTTCACACCCCTTGTCCACATCATCGCATCATCCTCCTCCTGGAACAGTGGGCTTCCACCCCCTTAGACGCGTGGCGGGGGGTGTTGGTTCCATCAGTCTAGAAGAAGGGGTGGGTCGGATGAAAACCACAACGCCACTTGCAAAACTTCTCTGCGCGGTGGGTCTCCGGTCCTGCTGCGATAGTTCAGGCGCAGACCTTCTTGCCCGGTGAGGTCAGGAGGCCGCCCCGCGTGAAGGGGCAAGTGGCGTGGTGTTATTGAGGCAGGCGCAAAAAAGGGGGCAAGGCCTGGAGGGGAGGCCTTGCCCATGCTGCGGGGATAGACGGCTCAGTGAATTTCCGTCCCTTGTTCTCTTCTTCCCCCTGCCAGATACCCCCGAACTTGTTCGGGGTGTGTGAAGGAACGATTGGCAGAGGCTTGGGTGCCGCCCTCCTGGCGGAACCCCGCAACTCCCCGCAATCAAACACTTCCTCCTTTATCCCGCATCGCCCCGAAGGGCGGTTATCTTTAGGATGGCTCGTCCTTTATGGAGTTTGGGGGTTGTGTGGCAAAGCGCTTGAGAACTCGTCGCACCCGGGGGAGGGCTGTGCATGAACTCACAAGCGATGCCATGAAAGAACGAGCCATTCCTAACATTAGAACAAGCAATGGTCGTGCCAAAAGAGGGGGAACCGCCGGCAAAATATCCCAGGCTCATATAACCCCTTTCCCGGCAGCGGGTTACACGTGTTCGCCTTCCCCCGGAATTCTTTGCTGCGGCCCTTCCCAGCCAGCCCCGTGTTTCGATACAGCATCATTTACGGTCCGTTTTCGGGCCAACTTCGGCGCAAGCCTTTTATCAATAACAGGTTAGGGTTGCGTTGTTCGCGGAAGACGGGTGTTGTTTCAGCGAAACATCCCGGGCCATTTGCAGCGGAGGGCCGGGGACAGCGCCCACGGTCGGACGAAGCGCCTTGAGAGTTTTCCGCGACCGGGAACAAACCCGGAAACAACGGTCCGATAAGTTTGCTAAAGCCGGTATGCCTTAAAGGCCGACAAATTAATATGGCGGGCCGCCCTGGCCGCCAATATTGGGAGCGAGGAAAACCGAAGCGTTCGGCGCCTCCGGGCAGGAGGGCGAACGGGAGGAGTCCCATGCACACCATCACTATCTTCAATCACAAAGGGGGGTGCGGCAAGACGACGACGGCCATTAACCTGGCGGGCGCTTTGGCCGGCGAGAAGCGGCGCGTCCTTTTGGTGGACCTGGATCCGCAGGCGCACGCGACCGTCGGCTGCGGCGTGCGAGAAGACGAGGTCGAGTTGTCCATTTGGGACGTGCTTCGGGGCACGCCGTGCGAGGACGGACCCCTCGGCCTGCCCGACGTCGCCTGGGAGATCTTCGAGGGGTCCTACCTGGCGCCCTCGACCATCGGCCTCGCCAGCCTCGAACAGACCCTCGCGGGAAAGGAAGGGAGGGACCAGAAACTGGCCGGCGTCGTTGCCGACGCCGAAGGCCGATACGACGTCGTGGTCGTTGACTGTGGGCCGGGGATGGGGCTGCTGGCCATTAACGCCCTGTGCGCGGGGACGGAAGTGCTAATCCCGGTGGATTTGGGCTTCTTCAGCGTTCATGCCCTGGGCCGGACGCTCGAAACGATCGACATGATCGCCGATCGCACCGGCCATAGGCCCACCGTCCGTGTCCTCGCCACGATGTATGACACGCGGGCGCGGTCCATGCGACGGGCCCTGGCTGCGCTGCGCGAGCAGTATGGCCCGATGGTCCTCGACACGGTGGTGCGGTTCAACGTGAGTTTGAGGGAAGCCGCCGCCATGGGGAGCCCGATTTGCGAATTCATGCCGGACTCGCGGGGCCACCAGGATTACCGGGCGCTGGCGCAGGAACTGCTCGCCTCGGACCTGCAGCAGGCCTACGAAGATATGGCGCGAGAAGAGGCTCACGAGGAAGCGGAAGACGAAAAGGCGCTCGATGAGAAGATCGAGATGGTCTATGGGGCCGTCCCGATTGAGGGCGGCGTCCGCTTTGTCTGCCGCGCGCCCAACGCCACGCGCGTCCAGATCGCCGGCGACTTCAACCAATGGAGCGTCGGCGGCCCGTCCAGCGAGATGAAACCGACGGGGATGCCCAGCGTGTGGCAGCGCGAATTTCGGCTGCCGGCCGGCCGATACGCCTATCGGCTGGTAATTGACGGCTCATGGCGCAGCGACCCCGCGAACCCGTACGTGGAAAGCAACCCCTACGGCGAACTCAACAGCGTCGTCGAGGTCTCGTAGGGGCGGCTAGGGGACGCGTATGGCAAAGGCCCCCTTAGAGACACCGGCGCGACAGTTCACGGGCCGCCGCGCGCGCGAGTCCATCCGAAAGGCCGGTCTCGACGCCGTCGCTGACGTGCTGCTTTCCGAGAGGCCCGGCGCCGCGCCGGCCTCGGCCGCCATGCCGCCCGCACTGTCGCCCGACCCCCTGCGCGGA
This sequence comes from Phycisphaerae bacterium, assembly GCA_035527275.1. Taxonomy (GTDB): domain Bacteria; phylum Planctomycetota; class Phycisphaerae; order FEN-1346; family FEN-1346; genus DATLBA01. The sequence continues at coordinate 53,736 of DATLBA010000059.1, read as the reverse complement.
CTCTACGTTCTGGTTCCGGCGGGGGTGGAACCGGCGGCGCGGCGCCGGACGGCGCTGGCGGTGGCCTGCCGGCTCGCCCCGGGGGCCCCCCGATGTACATCGGGGTTGTTCGTCTTCCAGAACGGCCGGGCCGATGCGCACGTCCTTGGCGAGCCTGCCTGTGGCCGCCTCGGGCCGGAAAACTACCTCGCTTCCGCCGACCTGGGCCGCACGGTCGGCGGCCTGCTAAGCCAGTGCGAGCAGGTCGGCGTCATCCTGCTCGACAGCGTAACGGCGGCGCCGGGGGCGCTGGAGCGGGCGGCTCGACGCACGGTTTTCGTCGCAACGCCGGACGCCGAGAGCCTCGTTGAAACGTATCGCGAGATGAAGTCGTGGCGGGCGCGCGACGGGAGGCGCGGAACAAACAGTAATGGGCCGGAGGCCGGCGTGTTTGTCGTGGGGAGTCGCCGTCCGGCCGAGGCACACCGTCTCCACGATAGGCTTCGCCGCGCGGCGCGGCGGTTCCTCGATTGCGACGTCTCAATCGAGGGTTTCATGGAGGCCGAGGGTGAACCGGGCATGAGGCCCTGGACCGAACCGCTCCGTCTTTTCAGCGAGGCGCCGGCGGCCGACGTCTGGCCGCACCTCCTTGCGGCCGCCACGGTTGACCGCCCCGCCGGTCGCGATGTTCATCGGGGCGACGCTCCCGCCGAGCCTACGCCCGCGCCGGCACCGCAGCGAAGTGCGTGCGCCGCGATGGCAGTGTGGCAACCGGCCGAAACCGCAGCGCTGCTCGATGCGATTGAGGTCCAGGCGCCAGCGCTCCTGTTCGGCCGATGCCGCAGCGTCTTTCGCGTGGACGTGGCCGAAGCGGATGCCCCGCCCCTGGTCGCCGTCCGCGACGACGGCGCCATGGTCGCGATTCTCATCGAGGACGGAGGGGGCCGACTCGATACCGCCGCCGCCAAACACTGGCTGAATGTCCACCGGCCGCTGTTGGCCAGGGCTTACCCGGAGGCGCGGATCGCCCCGGAGCCCGAGCCATCGGCGATTGTCCTCACGCCGTTGGAGGCGGCGCCGGCGGATGGGAAACGCCGATTCCTCCCCGTCAAGGCCGGTGGGCGCCACGGCATCGTTCTGGTCCCCTGATTTTGCGGTCGGGGTCTTGGAACCTTGGAGGGTCGGAGTTTCCGCTTCCTTTGTCCCCTCCGGAGGGCGGCGAGTCCGCTTGACATTCACCCGCCCCGCCGATACCGTATGCCGCTATGAGCCGACCCAGTTGGGACGAGTATTTCATGGCGGTCGCCGAGGAGGTGGCGCGTCGATCGACGTGCCTCAGGCGACAGGTCGGGGCAATCCTCGTCGTGGACCGACGCATCCTGGCGACCGGCTACAACGGTGCGCCGAGCGGCGTGCCCCACTGCGAGGAGACGGGGTGCCTGCGGGAGCAGATGGCGGTTCCGTCGGGCGAGCGTCACGAACTTTGCCGCGGCCTGCACGCCGAACAGAACGCCATCATCCAGGCGGCCAAGTACGGCGCGCGGATCGCCGGCGCCACGCTTTATACGACCCATCGTCCGTGTTCGCTGTGCGCGAAGATGACCATCAACGCGGGCGTCAAGCGCATCGTTTGCCGCGAAGACTATCCGGATGATCTCGGCAAGGAGTTGCTTCGGGCCGGCGGCGTGCGCCTGGAGGTGTTCGAGCAGGTCGGAAAATGATATTCACGCGTTGATGTGTTTCGGTTGAATCCGCCTGGCCGAGAAGTTCTGCGGCCACCCCCCTTCCTTCACCAAGGTCCCCGTCGCCCCGGGGCGGGTGTCCAGGAGGCCTACTATAGACGGGGCCTGTGGCGCGCTTGGGCCCTGTCTGTAGGGGGCTGTGGCGCGACTGGTTGATTGGGGTGGAAAAAATTTTTTTGCAGTGGAAAGAATTTTTCCGATTTCCACAACATGTTGTGTTTACAGGCTTTGCGCGTTTCAGGCCCCCGTGAGATCGGCCCCTCTGTCATGGAGTTGCCAAAAAAAGGTTGACCCCAAGATGGTGGGTTGCTATACAGAGGGTCCAGCGACATGAGGTAGTCGGCGGTTGCACGTTCGCGTTTTTTCTCAACTTGGTCGGCCGAAATTGCCGACATTTTTAAGTGGGCGGAAAGCCCAACATGTTGTATATAAGAGGAGAGGGCTGGGCCGTGGGCGATTCGATGGCCCTTCCGAAGCGCATGTCGATGGTGGTGGTGTCGTAAGGAACGGCTGGCGATGCAGTGTCCCTTCTGCCAGGAAGATAAAGACCGCGTGGTGGACTCGCGCGCCAGCGGTTCGGCGATTCGTCGCCGGCGGGAATGTTTAGCCTGCGGCAAGCGTTACACCACCTATGAAAGAGCCGAGCGCGAAGTGCGCCTGCGGGTTATCAAGAAAGACGGGTCGCGCGAAGCCTACGACCGCAAGAAGATTCGGCGGGGCCTGGTTCTGGCCCTGCACAAGCGTCCCGTTCCGACGGAGCGGCTCGACGCGATCCTCCAGGAACTCGAAGACAAGTTGACCGCCTCCTATGACGTGGAGATTCCGAGCCGCGCCATCGGCGACCTCGTCATGGAGAAACTGCGCCGGGAGGATCAGGTGGCTTACGTGCGGTTCGCCAGCGTCTATCGCAATTTTAAAGACGTCAGCGAGTTCGTCCAGGAAGTCCAGCCGATGCTGACCAAGAAGCGGGGGCGGGGAGGGACGCCTCCGCCTGAAGGTGTGAAGGATCGCGCGGAAGGAGGTGGGCGGCCGGCCGGCGGCGACTGACGGCCGGCCCGCCCTGGGTTCACGCCGCGAGGGCGTGGGGGGGGCGGCCAGGAGGGCCGCCCCCCACCAATCAGACTCGGTGGTCGTGTCCGCATAGCAAGGAGGACGAAGGGCTTATGCCGTCAGCAAGTCGGAACCGAAACGAAAACATGGCGCGCCGGACCACTCACATTCGCAAACGCGACGGGCAACTTGTGCCGTTCGACCGAAAGAAGATCGCGGACGCCATCTTCAAGGCGGCCCTGGCGGTCGGCGGAGAAGACCGCTTCATCGCCGAAGAACTCGCCGCCGCCGTCACGGATTACCTCAACGGCCATTACGAAGGCGACGCGCCCGGAATCGAAGACATTCAGGACATGGTCGAAAAGGTGCTGATTGAAACCGGCCACGCAAAGACCGCCAAGGCATACATCCTGTATCGCGACCGTCGCGCACAAGCGCGCCATCGGACGAAGGTCCGCAAGGCGGTTGCCGGGACGGGGAGCGACACGACCGACCTTGCCCTCCTCGTGGACGCCGGCGCCAAGGACGCCCTTCTGCCGTGGGACAAGAGCCGCATCGCCGAGGCCCTCGAGAAGGAAGCCGGCCTGGACGCGGCGACGGCCCGCAAGGTCGCCGGGGCGGTCGAACAGAAGGTCCTGGCCTCGGGCCTGACGCGAATCTCGACCGGCCTGATACGCGAACTCGTGGACAACGAGTTGTTCGAGCGGGGGCTGACGGGCCGGCTGGAGCGGCAAAAGGTCATCGGCGTGCCGCGATACGACCTCGAACGCCTCATCTACTCGAAGAGCCAGGAAAACTCGAACATCACGGAGAACAATCCCGAGGCGATTAACCTCTCAATCGCCGAAACGGTCCTGAAACAGTTTGCCCTGAGCGAAATCTTCTCGCGGGAGGTGGCCGAGGCCCATCTGACCGGCCGCGTCCACGTCCACGACCTCGGCTATCCGACGCGCGTCTACTGCTCGAGCCACAGCCTGGAATATCTGAAAAAGTACGGGCTGGACCTGCGGAACCTGGACACGAAGAGCGCTCCGGCCCGCCACGCGCGGACGCTGACGGGCCATTTGAACACGTTTCTTGCCTCGATGCAGGCCTACTACGCGGGAGCCCTGGGTGTCGCGTATGTCAACATCATGTATGCCCCGTACATGGAGCACATGAGCGAGGGCGAGATGCGGCAGGAGGCCCAGCATCTGATCTTCTCGTGCTCGCAGTCGGCGTTCAGCCGCGGCGGCCAGACGCTGTTCCTCGATTTCAACGTCCACGCGGGCGTGCCGGGATACTTGCGCGACGTGCCGGCCATCGGGGCCGGTGGAAAATACACGGGTCGGACGTATGGCGACTACGAGGGGGCCGCCCAGCGCTTCTGCCGCGCCATGCTCGACGTCTGGCGCGCCGGCGACCGCGACGGCCACCTGTTCGTGTTTCCGAAGTGTGATTTTCATATCAACGCGGAGACGTTCCGCGATCCGGCGCAGCGGGCCCTCTTGGAGTACGCGTGCCAAATCGCGTCGGAGAACGGCGTCCCATATTTCGTTTTCGACCGCGACGAGGTGACCCTCAGCGCCTGCTGCCGCCTGCGGACCACCATCGAAGACGATTTGATGATCCGCCATCCGGAGAGCATGCGGTTCTGCGGGTTCCAGAACGTGACGATTAATCTGCCCCAGGCCGCCTACCGGGCTGGGCCCGGCAACTGGGAGGGCCTCATCAAGGAAATCAACGAGGCGATGGACATCGCCATGAAGGCCCACCACCAGAAGCGCGAATTCATCCTCGCCATGATGGCCGGTCCCAACATGCCGCTCTGGGAAATCGGCAAGACGGCCAGGGACGGCCGGCCTTACGTGGACCTCGACCAAGCCATCTACATCGTCGGGCTCATCGGCCTGAACGAGTGCATCCAGCACATGATGGGCCAGGAGTTGCACGAGAGCGACGAGGCGCTGAGGCGCGGCCTGTTTGTGGTCTCCTCGATGTCCATGCGGGCCAGGGAATATTCGCGCAAGTACGGCCTGAAGGTGAGTCTGGAAGAATCGCCGGCCGAGAGCGCAACGCGGCGTCTGGCCAAGGTGGACATCCGCGATTGGCCCCAGGCCCGCGAACTCGTCAAGGGCAATTTCGACGCCGACGAATACTACTACACCAACTCGATTCACCTGCGGGCCGACGCGCCGGTGGACTTGCTGACCCGGATTCAGAAACAAGCCAAGTTCCACAACATGATCGAATCCGGCGCGATCATCCACGCGTTCGTCGGGGAGGAGCGGCCGCCGACCGCAAGCATCATGGCCCTTGTGGAGCGGACCTACGAGAAGACGCCTGCGGCCCAACTGACCATCAGCCCCGAATTCACCGTCTGTCAGGACTGCCACAAGTGGACCCCGCGACTCCAGGAGTTCTGTGACTACTGCGGTTCGACGGAGGTGTATGGCGTGACGCGGATCGTCGGCTACTTCAGCCGCATCTCAAACTGGAATAAGTCGAAACTGGGCGAACTGAAGGACCGCCGCCGCGGCAATTACTCGGTGGCCGGGTTGGCCCCACCGTCCGGGCGGCCGAACTGGGCACCGCCGCGGGATAAGGCGGGCGCGCCCTCGGCCAACGGGGCCGAGGGGCTGGGCAGGGTAACAGAGACCCCCTTGTTGACGGAGGAGCCGGGGAGATAACCGAACTCTCGCCGTCCCGGCTCCCCGTCGTTTTTCTTGCACCCCCGGCCAAAGCCGCCGGCGGCGAAGAGGCAGGGCTATGGAAGTCGTCCGAGAACAGGACCAGGCGTATCGCGGCGGCACAAGCGGCGTGAAATATCTCTTCCGCGGACCGCGGATCGATTGGGGGGTAATCCTGTTCGCTCCCGGCGAGGAACTCGGACGCCACAAGCACAACGAGGTCGAGGAAGCCTTCTACTTTGTCGAGGGCAAGGGAGGGCGCCTCGTCCTGAACGACGTCGAGCACCCTATCGAAGTGGGCATGGCCTTTCGGATCGAGCCCGGAGAGGTCCACAACATCCTCAACGACTCGGACGCGCCTCTGAAGACCGTCTTCATCAAGTCCCCCTACAACCCTTCGGACAAGGTGAACGTGTGATGCGTGCAGCGGCCGGCTGTGGTATGGAAACGGGTATCCAGCGAGACCAGACGAGGAAAACCATGGAGTTCGAAGTGTACGGCAAGGCCCAGTGTGCGAAGTGCGCGAGCACGAAGGACAAGTTGGCCCATCTGATTCAGAGGGCCGAAATGGCCGGCCAGGTCGGCCTGTCGTTTGTCAACGTGGACACGGTCCAGGGCATGGCGGATGGGGCGTTCCACGACGTCCACGAGGTGCCGACCACTATCCTCCGGTCCGAGAACGGCGAGCCGATCGCACGCTGGGACGCACGCATCCCACCGGCCGCCGAAATCAAGGCATTCCTGGCCAAAGTTCCGCCCGCGAGTGCGCCGTGACAGCGGATGCAGCAACGTCGGTCCCGCCAATTGTCGGGTACCACCCGACCACGCTGATTGACTGGCCGGGTCGGCTCGCGACCATTGTCTTTTTGCCGCGATGCAACCTCAGATGTCCGTTCTGCCACTCCGGCTTTCTCCTCGGGGACCCACCGGAGACGATTCCCCTGGAGGCGATTCTCGAACACATCGAGTCGCGCGGCGATTGGATTGACGGGGTGGTGATTTGCGGCGGCGAGCCGACCCTCTGGCCCGGCCTGGCCATGCTGTGCGCCGAGTTCCGCCGCGCCGGTCTCGAGGTCAAACTGGACACGAACGGCACGCGGCCGGACCGCCTGGCCCAGTTGCTCGAAGCGAATCTCGTCGACGCCGTGGCGATGGACTTGAAAGCCCCTCTCGACGAGCGCTACTACGCCGCGTGCGGCAGGCCGGTGGACCTCGACGCGCTGGACTGCTCGATCCGCCTGCTCATGGCATCAAAGATTGAGCATGAGTTCCGGACGACCGCCTGTCCGACCTTCATCGGGGAACAGGAGATCCACGACATCGGAGCGCGGATCGCGGGCGCCTCGCGATGGGTGCTCCAGCGGTTCGAGCCGGCGAACGCCCTGGACCCGTCGCTTCGCGAGGTCCCGCCTCACGATTGGCCGACGATGGGAGCGCTGGCCGAAATCGGCCGCGCCTACGTCGGCCGCTGCCTGATCCGCGGCCAGCCGGAACCCGAAGCCGCCCACATAGGCGCGTAGCGCGTAACTGTTGCCGAGCAAGTCGGCGCATTCTCCTCCAGGTTCAGCGACGGGCGCCGACCGCGCTATCCCCCATCAAAAAGAGTCACACCTGTCAAATGGGCGCGGTGGCGGCGCACGGCGTTTAGTACTCCCGGCGGCGGCGGGAGGAGGGGATGTCGAGTTCCTCGCGGTACTTGGCGACGGTGCGGCGGGCGACGTCGATGCCCTCGGCGCGGAGGCGTCCGGCCAGAGCCTCGTCGGAGAGCGGCTTGCGTTTGTCCTCTTCCTCAACGATTTGTTTGAGGCGGAGGCGGACCTGGTCCCAGGAAACCTCTTCACCCTGCGCGGTTTGTGTCCCGCCGGTGAAGAAGTTGCGCAGCGCGTAGATGCCCCACGGCGTGTCGGCGTATTTGTCGGCGACGGCGCGGGAGATGGTGGCGACGTGCCGGCGGACGTCGTCGGCGACCTCCTGCATCTTCAGGGGGTGGAGATGAGCGGGCCCGTCGTCGAAGAACGGCCGCTGGAACTTGACGATGGACTCGACGACACGCTGGAGTGTGTCGCCGCGCTGCTCGATGGCGTCGATGAGCCATCGGGCGGAGCGGATGTTTCGGGCGACGAACCGGCGTGTTTTGTCGTCGAGGTCGCGGCGTTTGACGAGGCGGCGATAGGCGCGGCTGATGTAGAGTTCGGGTGTGCCGCGCTTTTCCACCGTGATGCGCCACTCGCCGAGTTCATCGTCCCACTCGATGCGCGCGTCGAGAACAATGGTCGGCGTGCGGCGGGGGCTGACGGCGGCGCCGGGCCGGGGGTTGAGGTGGCGAATGGTTTCGACGGCGGCCTTGATGTCCTCGATCTCGACACCCAGCGCCTTGGCCATCTGGGGGTAGCGGTTGGCTTCGATGTCGTGCAGGTGGTCGCGGATGAGCCGGACCTCGAGGGCGTCGTCGGGAAGGGCGCCGGGTCCGTCGCCGAACAACGGGTCGGTCGCCAGTTGCAGGAGAAGGCATTCTTGGAGGGTGCGTGCGCCGACGCCGATCGGGCCGACGCGTTGAACGCGGGCCAGGACGTCTTCCATTTCCTCGACCGACGCGGGGGGTTCGGCCTCGCGGGCGAGTTCCTCGAGCGCGATGCGCAGGTACCCATCATCGTCGAGGTTGCGGATCACGAGTTCGCCGAGTTCGAGGGCGCGCGGGGGCGCGTCTTCCAGGTGCCAATCGGCGAGCATCACGTCCTGGAGGGTGGCGCCGCGGTCGGGGGCGTTCTGGATGGCTTCGGTTTTCGGGTCGGGTTCGCCGGCGGCGACGCGGGGCCGTTGCCAGGCGGCGGCCTCCTCGAAGTAGGTGTCCCAGCGGTCCACAAGGTTGCCGAGGCGTTCGAAGTCTTCCTGGTTGCCGCCGTCGTCGCGGATGACAAGTTCGCGTTCGGTTTCGGCGATGGAGGCGGGGGTTTCTTCGGCGGTTTCGTCCGCCGGGTTCTCGGGGGCGGTCTGGCGGATTTCGAGGACGGGATTGGTGATGAGTTCCTGGTCGATCCGCTCCTGGAGGGCCATGAGCGGCAGTTGGAGGATCTCCATGGCCTGGATCATCCGGGGAGCCAGGACCATCCGCTGTTCGAGGCGTTGTCGGAGGTTCATGTCGAACCGCATGTCAGGATTCCATGTCGCGCCGGCCGCGCAGGGCGTCGCTGAGTTGCCCGGTGTTGGCGTAATCGAGGCCGGCGCCGGTCGGCAGGCCGCGCGCAAGCCTCGTCACGCGTACGGATGTCCCTTTCAGTTGTTCGGTGACCCAGAGCGCGGTGCCGTCGCCTTCGGCCGTCGGCGAGAGGGCGAGGATGACCTCTTCGACGTCGCCGCTCGATGCGCGTCGGCAAAGGGCTTCAACGTCGAGGCGTTCGGGTCCCTGGCCGTCCATGGGTGCCAGGAGGCCGCCGAGGACGTGATACAAGCCGTTGTACCCGCCGGTTGCTTCAAGGCGGATGACGTCGCTGGGTTTTTCGACGACGCAGATACGGGAGCTGTCGCGGCGGGGGCTGGCGCAGATGTTGCATCGCTCTCCCTCGGCCAAGGCGCCGCACTCGGCGCAGCGGCCGACGCGCGTCTTGACGTCGCGGATGGCGTCGGCCAGGGCCTTCGCCTCATCCTTTTCGGCGCCGAGGAGATGGAAGGCGAGGCGTTCAGCGGTGCGGCGACCGATGCCGGGAAGTTTTCCCAGTTCCTCGATGAGCCGCTCCATAGATTCGGTGTAGGCGTCCATTTTGTGCCTCGAACGGTCAGGCCAACAGGCCCGCCAGGCCGGGCGGGAGGGGGATGCCGCCCAGCAACTTCGACATCTCCTCGCGCTGAATGTCGCGGGCCTTGTCCACTGCCTGGCGGACGGCGGCCTTGACCATGTCCTCGAGCAGTTCGGTTTCGTCGGGCGCGACGACTTCGGGGTCAATCTTTAGGCCCAAGAGTTCACCGCGTCCGTTGACGGTGGCGAGGACCTTGCCGGCGCCGGCGGATCCCTCGACCCGCTTGTTCGCGAGTTCCTCCTGGAGTTCGGCCACGCGTTTTTTCAGGCCGCCCAGGTCCTTCATCATACCCACAAGGTCGCCGAGTCCGGCCATAGGCTTTCGTCCTTTTTGCACGGTTGTTCTGCCGGCCCAGATTAGCATACCCGCGGGCAAAGCCCGCCGTGCTTGCCCGCCGTGGCGGGGCGGGGCGGACAAGCCCGCGGCTCGAAAACCTTATTCTTCGATGTTGACGATGCGTCCGTCGAACAGGTTGATGGCTTTTTGAACGAGCGGGTCGTTCATGGCTTCTTCGAGTTTGCGTCGTTTTGCCCGGGAACGGTTCGGCTCGGGCTCAGGCCGGCCGCCGGGCACGTTGTCGGCCGCGGCAGGCGCTTCCTTTCCCGTCCCCCCGGCCGGTTCCTCGGCCACTCCCTCGACTGCGCTCCCCGAAGGCCCGCGGGGGCCGCCCCGAAAACGCGGGGGCTCACCTCCGTTGGGAGTCCCCCTCAAAGGGACTGAAAGGGACGGGACAGGTCCCTCAGTTACCTTCGGGGCCTGCTTTTTTTTTTCGGCCGGCGCGCCGGCCAGGGTCCGCTCGAGCGAATCGAGGCGCGCGAGGACCTCCGGCAACAGTTCCATTTCCAAAAGAGCGGCCATCCGCACGAGGGCAAGTTCCGCAACGGGCCGGGCGTCGATGGCCCATCGGGCGCGGCTGCGGGCTTCGGTCAAATACCCCAGGGCCGCGACGAGCGAGGGAACGGAGATCTTCTCGGCTTCGGCGGCCAGGGCCTTCGGGTCCGGGCCGAAGACGTCCAGGAGTTCCCCATCGTTGCCGCACGTCTTGACGACCAGGAGGTCGCGGACCTGGCGGATGGCCTGATCGAGGAGCGAGAGGACGTCGGCCCCGTCGGCCAGCAGGGCGGCAAACCGGCGCAGCGCCGCCCCCGCCTCGCCGTCGGCGCAGGCTGAGAGGAGAGCGAGAATCTTCTCCCCCGAGACGGCGCCGACGGTGTCGCGGACAGCCTCGACGGTGACGCGCCCGCCGCCGACGGCGATGGCCTGGTCCAGAAGCGTCATGGCGTCACGGACGCTGCCGCGCCCCTCGCGCGCGACGGCCAGGAGCGCGTCCCGGTCGGCCTTGACCTTTTCCTTCTTACAGATTTCGGCGAGATGTTCAGCGATGCGTTCGGCCGGGACGGCGCGGAAGTCGAATCGCTGGCAGCGCGAGAGGATTGTCGCGGGGAGCCGCTCGGGCTCGGTCGTCGAAAAGAGGAAGATGACGTGTTCGGGCGGTTCCTCGAGGGTCTTCAGGAGCGCATTAAAGGCACTTGTGCTCAGCATATGGACTTCGTCGATGTAATAGATTTTGTAACGGGCGCGGGCGGGCCGGTAGGGGGCGTTTTCGCGGAGGCGCCGGACGTCCTCGACGCTGTTGTTCGAGGCGCCGTCGATTTCGAGGACGTCCACGTCGTCGCCCCGGTGGATCCGGGCGCAGATGTCGCACGTTCCGCACGGTTCTGTCGTCGGCCCCTTTTCGCAGTTCAGCGCCGAGGCCAGAATGCGGGCCATGGTGGTCTTGCCGATACCGCGCGTCCCGCAGAAGAGGTAAGCGTGGGCGGCGCGTCCCGAGGCGACGGCGCTTTTGAGGGTGCGGGCGATGGGATCCTGGCCTACGACCTCGTCAAATTGACTGGGGCGGTATCGCCGCGCCAGAACCATGTAAGCCATCTGTGCCTCACGTTGCCGATTGCAGCCTATAAGGGCCGCACCCAAAAGGCAGATTTCAGATCGCAGATTGAAGGGCGACGGCGAATGAAAGCGAGCAGGTCATGGTCAGATTCTCCGCTCCGTTCAGCGTGACGAAGCGAGAGCCGTTCACTCTGCAATCTCCGATCTGCAATCTTCAATCAAAAATGGCCGTGCACCTCCCGTCGACAGGAAACGACCGCGGGTGGCGGCCTCCGCGACTCCGGCCAGATAGCCCCACGGCGCCTGGATCAATCGGCTTAGGGCTGCTGCCTTCCGGCCCTGACCCGGTTCACCGGCGACCCATCGCATGGGATCCGACCCTCAACGCCCGGTGGGCCGCTCCCTCTCGACCTTCTCGGGCCTCGGGGAGGAATTCAGCCCTGCTGTAGCGGGTTGCAGGTACAGGGCACCGCTAACGCCCCACCTAGCACGGCCATTTTTCCCTCGGGCCGACGGTCGTCGCGGCCGTGGCAAATCCCGTGCCACGACGCCCCGTCGGTCTGCGACTCTGTAGTAGTATACCAGAACGCGGCGGCAAAGCAAGCGGGTTCAACACCGGGGCGCTGTCAAGATTTCCGTGCAAATTCTGGAAGAGGTCTTGTGGGGCGATAGCTACCGTAGCGTCTTCTCAAAACCCTCGACGAGGGTGGCCACCGCCTCCGGCTCGGCGTCCCGCCACGCGGCCGCCCATCGCGCGAGCCGCCGCTCGGGCTCCGCCCTTGCTCCGACCCGCCCAGCCCCCACACGCAATTTACACGGAATACGTTACACCAACACCTTGCCAACACGGGCGGCCGATGCTAGGCTTTACGCTCGAGGACGCGCACAGGCTTGGACAACGCCATGAAAGCGCCCATTCCAAAGGCTGTCGTCCATCGGCTGCCGCTCTATCTGCGGCGGCTGGAGTATCTGAACACCGACGGCGTGGAGACGGTTTCGAGCCGGTCGCTGGCCGAATCGCTCGGCCTGAAGGACGCCCAGGTCCGCAAGGACCTGGCCTACTTCGGCACCTTCGGCCGGCCCGGCGTCGGCTATCCGGTCCGCGACCTGATCGACAGACTGCGCGAAATCCTTGGAACGGACCACACGTGGCGGCTGGCCCTGGTCGGATTCGGCAACCTGGGCCGGGCGCTGCTTTCCTACCGGGGGTTCCGCCGGAAGGGATTCCACATCGAAGCGGTCTTCGACGCCGACCGGGCCAAGATCGGCCGCCGGGCAGGCGACCTCGTCGTCCAGGACGTGGCCAACCTGGTCCCGGAGGTAAGGCGGCGCCGGTTGCCGCTGGCCATCCTAGCCGTCCCCGCCGAGGCTGCCCAGCAGGTCGCCACCGAACTAGTTCGGGCCGAAATCGCCGGGATCCTCAACTTCGCACCCGTCTCGCTCGACCTGCCGCCCAACGTCCCCGTCAACAACGTGGACCTGGCCGTCTGCCTGGAGCAGTTGACCTTTCACGTGAGCAAGCGCTAACCCCGCGCCGCCGCAGAGGGAAACACGAAGACTTTGTGAGCCATGCCGCGACCGAGAACAATACGCGTGCCCATCACGGCCACGACGAACGGCCCCCCGCCGCGATTGTTCACCACCTTGACCTCAACCCCCGGACTGAGGCCCATCGCGACCAGGCGCGCCCGCAGTCCCCGGCCCGCCTCCACAGACGCCAACCGCCCCCCCATCCCATCCGCGAGTGACGAGAGCGGCACCTCCCCGCCCAAGCGTCCTCTTGCTGGCTGCGTCACGGCACCCGACCTCCCTGCCCCCGCCGGGTCTCGCTCCCCTGCCGCCCGCAAAACCGTTCGAATGCCTCGGCCCAGGAACCGTTGCGACTCGAGCGCTTTTGAATGAACTTGAGGAAAGAGAGAAACCGGTCCAGCACGTCGCCCTTGACGGCGTGCTCCATCTTGCAGGCGGCCGTCTCGGCCTGATCCTCCGGCACGCGCAGCACCTTCGTCAGGAACTGCTTGAGGATGCGGTGCCGGCGCGCCACTTCCCGCCCGGCCGCCTCGCCGCGCTCCGTCAGGGTCACATACTGGTAAGGATCGTGATTGACCAGGCCGCGCTCAACGAGCGCCTGAATCGCCCCCGTGGCCGACGACTTGCCGACGCCGACCAGCGAAGCGATCTCCTTCATCCGCGCCACACCGTGACGCTGCGCCAGAAGATAGGCCGCCTCCAGATAATCCTGAAGGCTCTCGCTGAGCGCGGCTTGTTTAATCGGTTCGGCCAACCGTTCTCATCCTCCTGGACCGGGGGAAGTCCCGCCCCGGGGCTCACGGGCCACTCTCGTCCGCTCAAACCCCCCGGCCACCAAAATTCGGCTATAAAATCATAGTTCGCCGCGCCGAACTTGTCAAACAGAAACGCCCCTCTTGCCGGGTTTTTCGGATACCTGCCATGGAAGGTTGCCTGTGCCGGCAGGACCCTTTAGAGCCTAGCCGAGCAGGTGGGCAAGAAACATCTGCGTGAGGACCGTCAGGCCGAGGGCCATGGCGCCGGCGACGACATCGTCCGCCACGACGCCCCACCCTCCCGGCAGGCGCTCGGCCTGTCGCACGGGCGGCGGCTTGAGGATGTCGCACACGCGGAACCAGAAAAAGCCAATCGCCAGACTCGCCCACGCCCACGGGCTTCCGGGCAACCAGGCGGCCAGGCCCGCAACGAGCATCCCCGCCGTTTCATCCAGGACGAAGGGGTGCGGGTCCTTGCGGCCCAATCTCGCCTCGAACGCGCGAGCCAGGGGAACCCCCGCCGCCACAACCACCAGCGCCGCGATCGCAATCGGCCACATCGGGCACCCGAGGTAAAACGCGGCCAGCAGCAGCGCGGCACAAACGGCCGAGGTATATGTCCCGGACGGCCCCAGGAGATGGCCGATGCCCAGACACGAGCCGACGAGGCCCGCCGGCCCGCGAAGTTTCGCCCGCTCCGGCGCCCGTTCGCTCCATCGTTGCCGCACGCTGACCGGAACGTTGAAAAACAAGTTGAAGACGCCGTGCTCCAGAAGCGCCCCGCGCTCACCGAAGACGGGAATCCGCTCCGTCACATGCGTGGCCCATCGCGTGGCCACGAACCTCGCCAGGATCGGATATCTGTGAATCATCTGAATCGGAAAAGCGAGATAGCCGATGTATTTCCAGTAAGAAATACAGACGGCCCAGGAGTAATTTTTCCAGTCGCGCTTCCAAATTGCGAGGCCCGTCGCGTACAGGCCGCGCACAATTGAACCAGGGGAGATGGGAGTGAACTGAAACAGAATGACGATGCCGCCGAAAATCGCCCCCGACGCAACCGCATCGCGCCCATAGCGAGAAGCCAGGTAATAGCCCAAGGCGACGGACACAATCTGCGTGATGGGAATCGTAAATAAGTGAACCACCAGGCTCACGAGGTACGTCTGGATGTAAGGCTCCTCGAGGCGCGCCAGAACATGGCCCGCGTCCTCGTCCGAGAGGACGCCCTCCGCCCTGCCTTCTTCGACCATCTCACGCAGCCACTGCTCGCGGCGGGCGCGGCTGAAGTAGAGCGCAAACGGCCGGACGCAAACGTACCGGAGCACGTCCCAGGCGTAACGCCGGTCCGTCAGGAAACGGTGGACGCCCGCGGGCAGAAGCCCCAGCGTGAACGCCTGGAGCCAGAAGGTGACGGGATGGTTCATCAGCGACTCGGCCCGGTGGGCGCTCGCGCGGCCTTTGCGGTGCCACTCGATTAAGTGCTCGGCCTGCTTCGCCCAAATCGCACGCCCGAGGTAATCCAGTTCCGTGAGCATTCTGGCGACGTGGCGCCGATAGGTTCCGTTGCCCCACAGGCGCTGAAGCGCCTTGCCGAGGATCGGCACGAGGCCGAGCAGCATGAAAAGCCCGAGCCGCACCGGCCGGCGGGCGAACACCTCGGCCGATCCGCGGTCCATCACGCCGCGCGTTTCATAGCCTCTCGTCCATCCTTCGAGAACGCAGCGCTGAAGCCCCCGGTCCGTCATCAGCCGCAGACCATGGTACGCAAGGTCCGGCTGGCTTTGCCGATAGGCGGTCTCGGCCATCCGAAGTTCGGCCGCCGCCCCGCCCAGACCTGAGAACGCCTGCGGATGCCGCAGGATAAACGCTTCGAGCCGGCCCAGGTCGCCGCGGTCGAACTGAACCGGCCGGTTGTCGGCGAGACCTCGAACGATGAGTTTCACGTCGCCGGGGCTCATCGGCAAAAACGGCAGGAGGGCGAGCCCGGCCCCGAAGTCCACCGCGACGAGCCCCGCCGCCGCTTCAGCCCCCGGTGAGTCGCCGGGCGCTAAGCGGCGTTTCAGCACGTTCGGCTGGCTCTTCATCGTCCACCATTCATACTGCCGCGCCAGTTCCGGCGCCCCCATCTCGTGAAAAAGTGCCACGAGGTCACCCATGAACCGCTTCTTGGCTGCATACTCGGTCTGCTCGCCTCCCCCCTCGTCCGAGAACAGGCGGTCGTTGACCTCCAGGTGCCAGACCCGGCCGTCCACCCACTCGAGCACCTGGCCGTAACTGCCGAGCGCGGCGTCGAAGAACGTGCCGTGCACGTCCACGACGGCGGACTCGCGGCCGAGGCGAACGCCGGCTCCGCGGCGAATCAACTTCTGCCAGAGCGCCGCGGCCCGGACCGCCGACCGATTGACCTGGAGACCGAACGGCGCCTGAAACGCCGCCGCATAGAGCGCATTGCGAAACAAGCGGGCGAATCCCAACCACGGAACGAACATCTTCAAGGCATAGGTGTTACCAAGGGCCAGCGTCTCCCGCGTGGCCGCGTCCCCTGCGATGCCGACCAAGCGTGCCCGATACACCTGGCCGGCGAAACCGCCGCCGACATAGCGCTCAATCTCGAACGTCGCCCCCGCCCGCCACGCCGGAGCCACGCCCGTCACCTCAAACTCGACCAGGTCGCCCGCCTCATGGCGCGTGACGCGGCGCGGACGCAAAAGGCGCGCTTCATCCGCCATCGCTGCCAAACGCCGGCAAACCTGGCTGGAATATGCTTTGGCCATCGGCCCTCTTCGGAACCTCCAAAGGGACACTCCCCCGGACAGGTGGCCTACTATTGCGGCCGAATGGGCCGACGTCCAGCGGAAACCCGCCGCTGGGGCGCGCCGCTTGACATCCGGCGCCCCGAGCGATACCGTCAGGGCGTCGCCGCTCCCGGCTCCCCCACAGGCTTGAGGCGCCCATGTCCCGCCCCGTCGAACTCATCATCGGCCCGGCCCGAAGCGGCAAAGCGTCGCGCATTTTGCGCGCCTACCTCGACGCCTACGCCGACGCGGGACCCGGACGATGCCTGATGCTCGTCCCGACCGCCCTGCGCCGACGCGCCACCGAAAGCCGCCTGCTCGCCGCCCAGAGCGCCGGCGTCCTTGTCCGGCCCCAGGTTCTGACGCTGCCTGACTTGGCCGAGCGGCTCCTCGCGGACGCGGGGCGAACGGTCCGCCGCATCGGCGACTTGGCGCGGCGGCAAATCATCCGCGCCTGCCTCGACCGCCTCGACGCCAAAGAAGCCGTGCTGCTCGGCCCTCTTCGCCGAAGCCCTGGCCTCGTCGAGGCCCTCGACGCGCTGTTCCGCGAACTGAAGGCCGCCCGCATCGAGCCCGACACCTTCGGCTTGGCGCTCTCGGGCGCCCGCCTGCGCTCGCCCCGAAACCGCCTCCTGGCGGGCCTATACGCCGGTTATCAGCACACCCTTCAGGCCCGCGACGAGTATGACGACGCCGGCCGCTTCTGGCACGCCGCCGCCCTCGCCGCAGAAGGCAAACTGGAACCGTTCGGCGACCTGGCGCTGCTCGCCGTGGACGGGTTCCAGGACTTCGCGCCCGCCCAACTCGACCTCCTCGAAGCCCTTTCCCGCCGCGCCCGCCGCACCCTCATCACGCTGATCTTCGACCCCGACCGCCCGAAACTATTCGGCCTCACCGCCCGCACCCGCCAGCGCCTGCGCGACCGCTTCGGCGCGCGCCTCGAGGAAACCGCGATCGACGCCGGCGCACCCGTTCTCCGTGGTCCTACGAAGGACGAGCCGGGAAGCGGGCTGCCCGCCGGCCTTGAGCGCATCCGCACGCACCTGTTCCGCCTGGCCGACGCCATGCCCGCGCCGAAGGCCGACGGCTCGGTCCGCGTCATCCGCGCCGCCGGCCGCACGCGCGAGGTCGAGGAAATCGCCCGCTGCATCTGTGACCTTGTCCGAAGCGGCGCCGCACCGGCCTCCGTTGCCGTCCTCGCCCGCTCGCTCGAGGCCTACGCGCCGCTCGTGCGCGAGATTTTCCCGCGCTACGGCCTGCCGTTCTGTGTCGTCAAGGACCGCACCTTGCGCGAATGTCCCATCGTCCGGGCGGCCATAGCCCTCGTCCGGCCTCAGGATGAAGACTATGCCTTCCGCGCCGTCGCGCGGCTCCTGAAGTCAGGCTACTTCGCGCCCGAAGCGTTCGGCGCCGACGCCGCCACGGCCCGCGCGGCCGTCCGCCTCGCCCGCGAGGCCAACGTCTGGAAGGGCCGCGACGCCTATTTCAAGGGCCTCGACTACCTGAAGGGACGCATCGAGCGCAAGGCCCGGACGCGGGACGATTCGGGCGAATTGCTGCTTGGGCCGGAAGAAAGGGAACGCCGCCTCGAGGAAATCGAGCGGGTCCGGTCCTTTCTGGCCCGCCTGTTTGAGGAACTCGCGCTGCCCGAGGAAGCGACGCGCGCCGCGTTCGCCGGACAATTCGCGCAAATCATCCAGGCTGCGCGCCTCCGCCAGACCGCCGAAGCCGACCCCGACCCTGAGCGCTGCGCCCGCGACCTCAAGGCCCTCGCCGCCCTCGAGGAAGTCCTGCGCGAGGTCGCCCTCCTCGACTCCGGCGACGCCGAAGCCCCCGAAATCCCGCGCGAAACGTTCCTCGACGAGGTCACGAGCGGCCTCGGTCTGACGTCCGTCCCGGCCGAAGAGCCCGCCGACGCGCCCGTCCTCGTCCTCGACGTCTTCGAGAGCCGGGCGCTCGGGTTCGACCACATCTTTATCCTGGGGCTTGCCGAGAAGGAGTTTCCCCGTCGCGGCCGGGCCCATCCGTTTTTCGACGACGCCCAGCGTGCTTCGCTCCGCCGCCGCGGTGTGGACCTCCGTGACACCGGCCACGACGCCGAGCACGAGATGCTTCTTTTCTACCTGGCCGCCACGCGCGCCCGCCGGACGCTCACTCTGGGTTACCCGTCGCTCGATCCCGAAGGTCGCCCCGCCCTCGCCAGCCATTACCTGGACGAAGTGACGGGGCTTTTTGCGCCCGGGACGGACGGCTCTGGGCTGCCGACGACCGACGTCGGAACGCGCGACCTGGACCTTCCGCGCCGGCGCGTGCGAAGCGAGCGGGAACTTCTGACCTCCGCCCTCTTCACCATCTGGGGACCGGGTGAAACGCCCGACGCGAGCCTGAACCTGGCGGCGGTCGAAGCGCTACTCGGGCGCAGCGACGCCGCCGAGGCGGCCCTGGCGGGACAGGCCGTCGAACGCGAACGGGAGCGCAGCGAGGCGTTCGGACCGTTCGACGGCGCCCTCGGCGCAACCGACATCCTCGAAGACCTCTGCCGCCGCTTCCCCGGCGAGACGGTGATGAGCGCGCGGCGGCTGGAGGCGTTCGGCGGGTGCCCGTTCGTTTTTTTCGCCCGCCACCTGCTCCGTCTGGAACCCATCGAAGAACCGTCGCCCGACCTCGGCCCGCTGGACGTCGGCCTCATCTATCACGGCCTCCTCGAACGCTTCTATTCCGCCCTGGCCGCCTCGAAAACGGTTGACGCGCGCCTGACGGAAGCCGACCGCGAGGCGGCGCTTGCAATCCTCCACCAGGAAGCCGACGCCTATTTCAAGCACCTCGAATCCCACGGCCGCATCGGCAGCCCCGCCCTCTGGAAAATCCAGAAACGCAACATCCTGCGCGACCTCACGCGCCTCGTGAACTGGCAAATCCAGCGCTTGGGCGGTTGGCGGCCGGCGTATGCCGAGGTCTGGTTCGGCGTGCCGCCCGGCGTCTCCGTCGAACCGCCCGGCTGCGCTGAGCCCCTCTCGCTGGATGGTCCGCACGGACCGGTCCGCATCCGCGGGCGCATCGACCGAATCGATCTGAAGGCCGACGGCGGGCCGGGTTTTCAGGTCATTGATTACAAGTCCGGCACGTCCGCCCCGACCGGGAGCAACATGCGCGCCGGAACCAGTTTCCAACTCCCCATCTATCTCTGGGCCGCCGAAGCCATCCTCGGCTCGCCTCTCGACAGCACCGCGGCCGAAGCGTTTTTCCTACCGGTTCGCTCGCCGAGAAAGAGCGGACACCTTACCAGCACCGACTCAAAGGGCCAGCCCAACGAAGCGTTCGGCGACGTTCTGGACCGCGCGAAACAATACGTCAGCAACTTCACCGAAGCGATGCGGAAGGGACGGTTCCCCGTCTGGCCGCGCTCGCGCTCCGCCTGCCGCAACTGCGACTTTCAGGAAATCTGTCGCTACGCCGAGTGGCGAATCATGAGAAAGTGGGAAGCGAACCCCATCGCGGAACTCGCCCTTCCGGCGGACGAGGCCGAGGAAGACGAGGAGGGCGAGCCGTGAGCCCCCCCGGCCAACTCACCGCCGCCCAGATGCGCGCCGCCGGCGACCTCGACCGCAACTTCTGCGTCACAAGCGGCGCAGGCTGCGGAAAAACACGCGTCCTCGTCGAGCGATACATCCGCTACCTGGAAGACGACCTCCGCCTGCCGCTCGAGCGCCTGGCAGCCATCACGTTCACGGAAATGGCCGCCGCCGAGATGCGCGACCGCATCCGCCGCGCCTGCCGCGACTGGCTCACCAAGGCGCGCGCCGCCGGCGATGCGTTTCTCCTGGAGCGCTGGCGGTCCCGCTACTGGGACGTGGACGTGGCGCCGATCCACACCATTCACGGCTTCTGCGCCGGGCTGCTTCACCGCTTCCCGATAGAGGCCGGCGTAGACCCGAACTTCCGGACGCTCGACGAGACCTCCGCCGCCCTCCTGCTTCAGGAGGTCGTCAATGCGACCGTTGAAACGCTGCTCGAGGCGGGGGATGCGGACCTTCTGACCGTCCTCGAGCATTTTACCCTCAACCCTGCCCGCGAGATGCTGGCCGAAATCGTCGGTCAAAGGCGCGAGGAACTCGAGAGCCTCGCCCGCCCCGTCATGGAACAGAGCGACGACAAAATCCTCAAAGGGCTGAAGAAGCGATTCGACCAACTCATCCGCGAAACGTGCGAGGGCGTCCTCCGCAACGAGGCTGTCGCCCGCGCGCTGGGAACGTTGCGCAAACTTGCCGGCCACGCCGAAGACAAACGCGAGCAAATCCGCCGCGAAATGCTCGGGGCAGTCGAGCACCTCCGGCGCGCCCGCACGGCCGAAAACGCCGCCGCCGCCGTCGCGCGAATCCTCGCCATGCCGCTGCGCGGAGGCAGCGCCAAGCACTGGCCTTCACCCGAAGCGCTGAACGCTGTCCAGGAAGCCACAAAATCCGTCAAGGACGCATTCAAGGAAGCGCTTGACGACGTCCCGCCGTTCGACGAGGAAATCGAAAAGCGGCATCTCACACTTGCCCGGGCCCTGTTCCGCACCGCACGCCACGTCATCGCGGCATACGATGAAACCAAGCGCGAGCGGTCGGCCCTCGACTTCGAGGACCTTCAGATCCGCGCCCGCAACCTCCTGCGGGACAACCCGGCCGTCCGCAAGGCTTGCCGCGACCGGTTCCGCGCCATCCTCGTCGATGAACTTCAGGACACCAACCTCCTGCAATTTGAAATCGTGGACCTGTTGACCTCCGGTCCGGGCGCGGGCCGAAAAGCGCCGCCCCTTCGCCGCGGGGCCCTCTTTGCCGTCGGCGACCCGAAACAATCCATCTACCGATTCCGCGGCGCCCGCGTCGAAGTCTTCGAGCGGGCCCTGAAGCGCGTCGGGCCGAAAGGCCGCCAGGAACTCGCCGAAAGTTTCCGCCTCAACCCCGGCGTCGCCGCACTCGTCAACCACCTCTTCCCGGCGCTTATGGGCGAGATGTATGAACCCATCGAAGCGCGACACGAAGGGAAAAACGCTCCCGTTGCCGAATGGATTCACGTCGCCGACTCCGAGGGCCGCGGCCTCCGGGCCGACGAGGGCTACCCCGCCGAAGCCCGCCGTCTGGCCGAGCGCCTCGAGGAAATCGTCAAGACTAGCGCGGTTCACGTCTGGGACAAACGGGAGGAAACCTGGCGCCCCGCGCGCTACGGCGACGTCGCCATCCTCCTTCGACGCACCTCTTACCTTCACGTTTACGAGGAAGCGCTCGAGCGACAGGGCATTCCATACTACGTCGTCGCCGGACGCGGTTTCTACAAGCAGCAGGAAGTCCTCGACGTGCTGCATCTGCTTCGCGTTCTGGACGACCCGTCGGACGAGTTGTCGCTGGCGGGTCTCCTCCGCTCGCCCTTTTTCGCCGTCAGCGACGAGGGGCTTTACCATCTGAGGCAGTTGGGCGGAACGCTTTACGACGCGCTTCCCCTCGCGGCCAAGGCGGACCGTCTCGACGAAGAAGATCGGCGCGGCCTGGCGCGCGCTGCGCGCCTGCTCCCCCGGTGGGCCGCCCATAAGGACCGGATGGGTCCGGCGCGCCTCCTCGACGCCGTGGTGTTCGAGTCCGGCTACGCGGCGGGGGCCGTCGGCCGCTTCGGCGGCGAACGGGCCTACGCGAACCTGCGCCAAATGGCCGAACTCGCCCGGCGATTCGACCAGCAGGGCCTCTCTTCCCTCGGCGACTACATCGACTTCGTCACCGACTTCATGCGCAGCGAAATGCGCCAAGAACAGGCCCCCGTCGAAGCGCCGGGCCTGCCCGGCGGGGGCGGCGACACGGTCCGCATCATGACCATCCACAAGGCCAAGGGCCTCGAGTTCCCCGTCGTGGTCGTCCCGGACCTCGGCTACGCTCCCCGCGGCCCGCGCGCGGCCTACTTCATCCATCCCGCCACGGGCCTGGCCGTTCGCCTCCGCGACGAGGAGGGCGACCGCTCTAGGCCCTGCGCCCTCGTTCTCGCCCGACGCGAAGCCGAACGGGCCGAACGCCAGGAGAACCACCGCCTCCTCTACGTCGCCATGACGAGGACACAGGATTATCTGATTTTCGCCTCGCATGACCCCCACCAGCGCGGCAACGTCCCGACCTGGGCCGACGTGCTGGCGCGAGGCCTGGACGTGCGGCTCGAGGAGGGGGAGAGAAGCGTGACCTTGCCCGGCGGCGAATCCATTCATCTGCGCGTCCGTTCACCGGCAGGAAAGGTCGCCCGTCGCGGCAAACGGCGCGCGGGTCCGCGCGACGTCCTCGAAGGCGGCCGCGTCCTATGGGACCGCCTGCGCCGCCGGGCCGAGAGCGCGCCGCGCGGGCGCCTGAAGCGCCTCCTGGACCAGGCGGCTGCGCCTCGTGTGCCGGTCCGCCCGCCGACACGTATATCCGCGACCGCCCTGGAAACCTACTGCCGCTGCCCCGCCGAGTTCTGGTGGCGGCACGTGGTCGGGCTGGACGATTCGGAAGCGGCGCGGGCACCGGCCGACATGACGCCCTCGCCGCGCGAAATGGGCCTTGCCTGCCACCGGGCGCTGGAACTGGCGGCGTCGGGGGACGAAGCCGCGATCCGAACGGCGGTTGACGCAGCGCTGCGGGAACTGCCCTCCGTCGCTCGGGCGGCGCTGGGGGAAATTCGCCGCGACGTCGCCGCAAAGGTCGCTCTGGTTTGGACCTCTCCTTTGGGGCAGCGCGTCGCGCGGGCCGAACGCGTTTATCGCGAAATGCCGCTTCTTCTGGAGGTGGGCGAAACCGAAATCGCCGGCAAAGCCGACCTCATCTTCCAGAACACCGACGGCGAGTGGGAACTCGTGGACTATAAGAGCCGCGCAGACGGACCCGCCGACGAGCAGAACGCCGACGCCTATCGCCTCCAGTTGAGCCTCTACGCGATGGCCGCCGAACGATGGCTCGGCCGGCCTGTCGCCCGCTGGTCGGTTTGCTTTCTCGATTCGGCCGCAGTGGCGGAGCAGAGCGTGACGAGCGAGATGCTGCGCGCCGCCGAGGCCGAAGCGAAGCAGGCCCTGGAGGGCGTCGCAAATGGCCGCTTCCAACCCTCCAACCAAGAGGCGTGCCGAACCTGCCGCTCGCGCCGACTGTGCGGCCGGTGAGCCGCTGGGTCCCCGGGGGGATTGACGGCACCCCCGGTGTGTTCACCGGGGGCTAAATAAAAAACGCGGGGCGCGCGGGGCTCACGTTGTTATTTAGCCCGGCGTGAATACACGCCTGGCGCCGTGGCCGGGGGCGTGAACACACGCCGGGCGCCGTTACGCCGTATGCAACAGCGCGCACAGGGAAGGGACACACCCTGGCCCGAACATTGGCGACGCTTGTAACGATGACGACGTACGGGACGTGGCTTCGGGGGAACGCACGCGGGTGGGTGGACGCGGGCACAATCTTCCCGCCGAGCCCGGCGCTCGAAGACGCCGATCGCCGCCGCATGAAGCACCCCGTGTTCAAGTTTGCAGAGAAGGATTGGCAGACGGTAGGCTCGTGGATGGGTATGGCGTTGGCCGAGCGGACGCAAACGGCCCTCTATGCAATGACCGTCCAGCCGTGGCACGTGCATCTTGTCGTCGCCCCGAGCGGGCAAACTTTGTCGCATCTGGTGAAGTGCGCCAAGGACGCCGCGCGCTGGGGCCTGCGGGCCGGCCGGCCCATTTGGGCCGGCGGATACGATAAGCGGTTCTGCTTCGACGAGGCATCGGCGGCGGCGCGGATTGCCTACGTGGAGCGTCACAACGTGGCGTGCGGCCGACCCGCCCGGCCGTGGACATTCCTTGTGGACCCGCCGTTCGCGACCCGTAATGTTATTTAGCCCGGCGTGAATACACGCCGGGCGCCATTACACCGTATGCAACGGCGCCCACGGTGTATTCACCGGGGGCTAAATAAAAAACGCGGGGACGCGGGGCTCATGGCCGGATCGCCGGAAGGCGGAACACGTCCATCTTCTTCCCGCCGAACAGGCGCACGCACGCCGTGTCCCCGTCCTCCCCCGGCGGAAACACGCCCGCGGACGCATCGTCGCATCGGCATGCGTAGGGGGCAAAAAGGGGGTCAAAAAGCGCCAATTCGGGCCCAATTCCGACCAAAAACTCAAAAAAAGTCGAAAAAAGCGCCAGAAAGCGCCTTGCCCATCTTAACATTTCGGCCCCCGAACCGCCCTAGCGCTAGCGCCAGGCCTGATTCGGCCTCCAAAACGGGCCAAAATCCGCCAAATTCCGCCCAAAATCGCCCGCCAACATATCGGCCATGCGCAATATGTGTGCGCCAAACGCTCAACCAGCCGCGAGCCGGAAATCCTTGTCACACCCAAAACGGGCGGTTACGGATAGTTTCTTATGGCCGGATCGCCGGAAGGCGATACACTTCCATCTTCTTCCCGCCGAACAGGCGCACGCACGCCGTGTCCCCGTCCTCCCCCGGCGGAAACACGCCGCGATACACTTTGCTCCCGAGGAGACGTTCCTGGGCCCGGCGCAGGAGGTCCCCTTCGGCCAGCGGGATCCAGACCGCCTCGGCTTCCTTCGGCGTCAGCCTCACCAGATGATACGCCAGCGGCCACACGCTGACGCTCGGGCTCGACAGATAGACGATGCGCCCGCTGATCCGCCCGCCCGCGAAGTGGTGATGACCGGTCAGCACCATCAGCACGTTCTCGTGGCGCGCGAGAACCTGGCGGACCTCCTCCGCATTGTCCACCATCAGGTCGCGCCAGACGGGCCCCTCGTCGAACGGATGAAGCGGCACCAGACCGTGATGCGCTGTGACGAGGACCGCCTTGTCCCAATGGGCCGCAAGCGTCCGGTCGAGCCACTCAAGTTGCCGCCTGTCCACGTGCCCCTTGCCCCGCCCGCCGGTCTCCGAAGGTCCCGGCGCGCCGGGATGGCGAGCGGCCGTGTCCAAACCAACGAGCATCAGGCCGGGAATGACCTCCCGCGCCCAGTATCCTCGCGGCCCGTCGAAACCGTGACCCTGGAACGCCCAGATGAGGGTGCTTCGGCTGAGGCCGCTCGCGGACGCATCGTCGTCCGCTGGGCCGTCGGAGTCGCCCAGAACGACGTAATACGGCGCCTTGAGGCCTGCGAGGCGGGCCTGGAGCCGGTCGAGGCTCAGCCCGTCCGCCCGCGCCAGAAGGTCCCCGGAAAGGAGGACGAAATCCAGGTCGCCGCGCCCGTTCAGGTCCGCGACGGCTCGCTCAAGGAGCGTATCGGCCGCCTCCGTCATGGCCGCCTCGGCCGCAGCGCCGGGCGTTGCGGCATAATAGATGCCGGCGAGATTGGCAAACGTGACCTGGCCGCGCGGCACGGTGGGCGTGCACCCGGCCACCAAGGCGAGCCACACCAGCCAAAGCATCCGGCGATCCATTCTCCGCAGTCCCGCCGGGACGAAGGATGAATCCATTCCGAGCCTCCTTAGAATCTTGGCGGCGGCATTATACGCCACGCCGGGCGCGGCCTCAAGCCCCGCGACGAGCGGGTTATTCGGATAGGCTCTTACAATATCCCCCCTTACACCTCGTCAAAATGGGTGTTTCGAGTCGTTTTAGGATTGCCGCCAGCCACCCAAGATGCTACGCTCTGGGGTCATGCGAAGCCGTCCGTATCCCCCCCGCGAATCCGGACCTGACGCCGACCGAGCGGGAGTTGTTCGACCACCTCGGGTGGTTTGTAGAAGTGCGCTGGGTGGCAGGGGTGCTGATTAAAACTGTGATCGGGTGGGGCGAGTTCTTCCGCGGTGAGCAGGCCAAAGAAACCGTTCAGAACGGCACCGGGCTCGGCATGACCATTGTGAAACGCGTCGTCGAGATGCACCAGGGCGAGATCGAGGTGAAAAGCGAACCCGGCAAGGGAACGACGTTCCGCGTGGTCCTGCCGGCGTGCACCGAGGTCTAGCGCGCCTAGGCGTCGGGCGGGGCCGCGACCGTCCCCTCGTCGCCGGAGGACGGAAAGGACGTCACTGGAAACGTGTTATGAGCGAGCCGAAGTGGACGGAAAAACAGGTCCTGCGCTACGAGCGGAACACGGCGCTTCGGGAAATCGGTGTCGAGGGCCAGCAGCGACTGCTTGGCGCCAGCGCCCTGGTCGTGGGCGCGGGAGGGTTGGGGTCGGCGGCACTTTTTTACCTGGCCGCATCGGGTGTCGGTCGGCTGGGCATCGTGGACGCGGAACGGGTGGAACTATCGAACCTGAACCGCCAGGTGCTTCACCGCACCGAGGACGTGGGCCGGTGTAAGACGGAAAGGGCCGAGGAGGCGATCCGCGCGCTGAATCCGGATTGCGCGGTCGAGCCGTTCCCCGATTCGCTCAGCGCCGCGAACGTCCGCGAGCGGCTCCGTGGGTATGACGTCGTCCTCGACTGCACGGACAACTTTCCCACACGGTTCCTCATCTCCGACGCATGCTGGCTGGAAGGCAAGCCCCTCGTCTCGGCGGCGGTCCAGCGGTTCGAGGGACTTTTGCTCGCCGTGATTCCGGGGAAGGGGAATCCCTGCTATCGGTGCCTGGTGCCGGAGCCGCAGCCTCCGCAGGGGAAAGGAATCTTCGGCGCCGTTCCCGGCG
The DNA here is from genome assembly GCA_035527275.1 of Phycisphaerae bacterium. Classification (GTDB taxonomy): domain Bacteria; phylum Planctomycetota; class Phycisphaerae; order FEN-1346; family FEN-1346; genus DATLBA01. The sequence goes on along the minus strand of DATLBA010000059.1, from coordinate 26,923 downwards.
TGATGGGCACGCTTGAGGCGATGGAAGCCATGAAGATGCTTCTGGGTATCGGCGAGGGACTCGCCGACCGGCTTCTCGTTTACAATGGCCTCAAAGGAACCGTGCGCACAGTCAAGCGGACGTGTGATCCCGCATGCCCGCTGTGCGGTGAAAGGCCGACAATCACCGACGTGTCTTAGAATCTGTTTCATATCCGGGTGGCGTCCTCCCGATGCATCGGGAGGACGCCGCGCACGTTGTGAAGCAGCCTCTTAACGGACCTTCTTCTGAAAGTGTGGAAATCTGAACGCCGACGGGCAGAGGTCTGCCACGACGCACGGGTCGCACCGGGGCTTCTTGGCCCCGCAGACCGCGCGGCCGTGAAAAAGCATCGCGTGGCTGAAGCGGGACCACTTCTTTTCCGGCAGCAGGTCCACGAGGTCCTGTTCGATTTTGACGGGGTCCTTGTTCTGCGTGAGGCCCATGCGCCGGCTTAGGCGAATGAGGTGCGTATCCGTGATGATGGCCGAGAGGCCGAACGCTACCGCGCGGACCACGTTGGCGGTCTTGCGCGCGACGCCCGGCAGCGCCACGAGGTCATCCATGCCCTCCGGCACGCGGCCGCCGTGCCGCTCGAGCAGGGCCTGGCTCGTCTTCTTCACGGCCCTGGCCTTGTTGTTGTAAAAGCCGGTGGGCCGGACGGCCGCCTTCAGTTTGTTGAGGTGCATCCGGGCGAAGTCTTGCGGCGTGTTGGCCTCCTTGAAGAGTTTCCGCGTCACTTCGTTGACCTTGTCGTCGGTGCACTGGGCGGCCAGGATGGTCGCGACCAGAAGTTCGAACGGCGTCGAGAAGGCGAGGCGGCACTTGGCGTCCGGGTATTTGCGCACGAGGCGCTTGCGGATTTTCTCGGCCCGCTTCTTTCGGTCGGCTCTCGATTCCTTTGACACGTCCCGCTCCTTTCGCAGTATCAGCCCATTATAACGCGCCGGCGGGGAACCTTTACAAGTGCCGCAATGCCTTGTCGGACGTTTGCTGTATAATGAAGGGGAAAGGACCGGCCCCATGCACATCGACGATTACCATTTCGGCTGCATGGTCGTGGACGGTAAGGCGTATCGCGAGGACCTGATTCTTCTGCCGGACGGTGTGCGCGAGGACTGGTGGCGCGAGCGGGGACACTCGCTCTCGACGGCGGATCTGGAAGACGTCTTCGCGGCCAAGCCGGAAGTGCTCGTGGTCGGCACGGGCGTGCACGGGGTGGCGCGCGTGCCGGATGAGACGCGCCGGGCCGTAGAAGAAGCGGGCATTGAGATAATCGTCGAGCGGACCGCCGAGGCCGCCCGGCGCTATAATACCCTCGCCGCCAACGGCCGCCGGGTCGCCGGCGCGTTTCACCTGACGTGTTAGGCCTTGCCATTCGGCCGCCGCGTGGTAAAATCAAGGCATGCCAAATCCGTGCAGACAATCGATTTATTAGGGCCAGGGCGACCAAGTGGCGAAGCGGGCGGGAGACAGGCTTCGCCCTTTCCTTTGGGCGGGACCGGCCGTGCGCGGACGGAGGACGTGATGAGCAAAGCGGAGCAGAACAAAAGGCAGACGCTGGCGGCGCGGCTCGGCAGGCTCGACGCCCGTGTGCAGGAGATCGACTCGCTGGTTTCGCTGCCCGAGGTCGCCTCCGATCCCGCGAAGATGACCGCCCTGATGCGAGAGCGCGGACGCCTGATGCGCATCGTGGACCCGTATCGGAAGTGGCGGGCCGCGCGCGCCGCACGCCGCGAGGCCGAAGAAATCCTTCAATCTGAGTCCGAGGACCAGGAGATGCGAGCCCTGGCGGAGACCGAGGCCGAGGTCCAGGGCAGCCTGGAGAAATCACTCCTCAAGGAGATCCAGGAGCGGCTGCTCGAGCGCGAGGAAGGGGCGGATGCGACGCGCGTGATTCTGGAGATCCGGGCGGGGACCGGCGGGGAGGAGGCGGCCCTTTTCGCCCGCGACCTCTACGAGATGTATTGCCGCTACGCCGACGGGCGGGGCTGGCGCCGGGAACTTCTCAGCGCCAGCCCGACCGACTTGGGCGGTTTCAAGGAAATCATGTTCGGCCTGGAAGGGCCGGAGGTCTTCCGCCGACTCCAGTTCGAGTCGGGCGGCCACCGGGTGCAGCGCGTGCCCGAGACCGAGGCCCAGGGCCGCATTCATACGTCGGCTGCCACGGTCGCCATCATGGCTGAGCCGGAGGAACTTGACATCCGGATCCGGTCCGAGGACCTCGAGGTCGAGACGATGCGCGCCGGCGGGCCCGGCGGCCAGAACGTCAACAAGGTGGCCTCGGCCGTCCGCATGCGCCACATTCCCAGCGGCATCGTCGTCCACATGCAGGACGAAAAGAGCCAGCACCGCAACCGCGAGAAGGCGCTGCGCATTCTGACCGCCCGGGTCTATGATTTATACGAATCCGAGCGCCGCGCCGAGCGCGCCGCCGAACGCAAGTCAAAGATCGGCTCCGGCGACCGCAGCCAGCGCATCCGCACCTACAACTTCCCGCAAAACCGCGTCACCGACCACCGCATCGACTTCACGGCGCACAACCTGGACCAGGTGATGCAAGGCCGGCTGGACGATCTGGTGGAGGCCCTGCTCGAACACGATCGCCGGGAAAAACTGGAGATGCTGGGCCTGGGGGACGAGTGAGCGGTCTGATTCTTGTTCTTGCAGGCCGGCGGACCGGGCGGTAAAAGAGCGGCGGATGTCGGCTCTCCTGAGCCGGCACTTCCAGCGGAGCGCCCATGCCGGACGAAACCCAAGCGTGGTCCATCGGCAGGCTTCTGGAGTGGACGCAGGCGTTCTTTGCCAAAAAGGACATCGTGCAGCCGCGCCTTGAGGCCGAGATTCTTCTCGCCCACGCCCTGGGGACGGAGCGCATCGATCTGTACCTGAGGTACGAGCAGGCGGTGGACGAGGAGGCCCGCACGCGGTTTCGCGACCTCGTCACCCGTCGCGCCGAGCGGGAGCCGACCCGTTATCTGGTCGGCGGGTGCGAATTCATGTCGCTCGCCTTTAAGGTGACGCGCGACTGCCTCATCCCCCGGCCGGAGACGGAACTGCTGGTCGAGGAGGTGCTGCGTCGTGCGGGGAAAGGCAGGAGGGCGAGGTGCGAGGTCCTTGAAGGAGGCGCCTCAAAGCCGGCCGGCGCGGTCTCAGGTATTGACCTTTGCACCGGCTGTGGCTGTATCGCCGTCAGCCTGGCCGTGTATCTGCCGGAGAGCCGGATTGTGGCGACGGACGTTTCGGCCCCGGCCCTTAAGGTGGCGAGGGGGAACGCCGAGGCCCACGGGGTTTCTGAGCGCGTGACGTTCCTCGATGGCGACCTCTACGAGGCGCTCGAGGCGGCAGCCGACATCGCGCCGGCGGATTTTCTCGTGGCGAACCCGCCATATGTCGCCGAGGCGGAATGGGCCGGGCTTCAACCCGAAATCCGCAACCACGAGCCGCGCGAGGCCCTGGTGGCGGGACCTGGAGGGACGGAAATCATTCAACGAATCGTGAAAGGCGCGCCGGCCTATCTTCGCCCCGGGGGGACGCTTGTCGTGGAAATCGGCGCGGAGCAGGGAGCGCGCGTGCGCGAGATGGCGACCGAGGTCCGAGGTCTGGCCGAGGTCGAAATCCACAAGGACTACGCGGGGCAGGACCGAATGCTGGTAGCCCGACGGGAGCGAAACGATGGATAGCATGGTCGTAACAGGCGGTCGGCCGCTCAAAGGCCGCGTGCGCGTGAGCGGCGCCAAGAACGCCGCCTTGCCGCTGATGGCCGCCGCCATTTTGGCCGACGGCCCTATGCGCCTCAGGAACGTGCCGGACCTCGCCGACATCCGCACCATGACGCGGCTGCTCGGCGAGTTGGGCGTGCGAGTCCAGCGCGAACCGAACGGCGACATGGTGCTCGAAACCGTCAACGAGGAGCCGGTCCGGGCGCCGTATGACATCATGAAGACGATGCGGGCGGGCATCTGTGTCCTCGGGCCGCTGGTGGCGAAGCGCGGCCGGGCGGAGGTCAGTCTGCCGGGCGGATGTGTCATCGGCGACCGGCCGGTGAACATTCATCTTCGCGGTCTGCACGCCCTGGGCGCGGACGTGAAGGTGGACCACGGTTATATTTTCGGATCGTGCGCGCGGCTCCGCGGCGCGGAGATATATCTGGGCGGACCGTTCGGCTCCACCGTGACCGGTACCGAGAATGTTTTGATGGCGGCGGCGCTGGCCGAGGGCAAGACGGTGATCGACTGCGCGGCCTGCGAGCCGGAGGTCCAGGAACTGGCTCGGACGCTGGGCGAGATGGGCGCCCGGATCTCAGGGATAGGCTCGCCGCGCCTGTTCGTCGAAGGCGTGGACCGGCTGCGCGGTATTGAGCATGCGGTCGGTCCCGACCGGATCGAGGCGGGCACGTTTCTCATCGCGGGGGCTGCGACCGGCGGCGATGTCACCGTCGAAGGGGCGCGGTGGGAGGACCTGTTCGCCTTGGTTGACGTCCTGGAGAGGATCGGCGTCGAGATCGAGCGCACCGACGACAGCATCCGCGTTCGCGCCGGCGGGAGACTCCGCAGCGCCGACGTCACGACGCTGCCGTTTCCCGGCTTTCCGACCGACCTTCAGGCACAGATGATGGCCCTTCTGGCGCGTTCCGAAGGCAACAGCATCATCATCGAGAAGGTGTTCCCGGACCGGTTCCTTCACGTGGCCGAGTTGAACCGCATGCGCGCTCGGATCCGCAAGGAGGGGAACGTCTCCGTCATCCACGGCGTGGACCACCTGTCGGGCGCGCCGGTGATGGCCGGCGACTTAAGGGCGTCGGCGGCCCTCGTCGTTGCAGGCCTCGTGGCCGAGGGCGAAACCACCATCCAGCGCATCTATCACTTGGACCGCGGCTACGAGCGGCTCGAAGAGAAACTTTCGAGCCTGGGGGCCCAGGTCCGCCGCGTCAAGGAATCATAGCGTCGGCCGGCTCGGGCGCCGGCGCGTCGGCGTCATCCTTGTCGGTGTCGGGTTCGGGCGGCGAGAGCGGTTCCTCGTCCCGGTCGCCGAACTTCATCATGCTTTCGAACGTCGGCGCGCCGCCGACGGCGATCAGTTCCCATCGTTTCTCGGCGCTGCGGCCGAGCAGGATCCGAATTTGGATGATGCGGTTTTCCATTTCGACCCGCATCTCGGCGGGCGCGACAAGGGCGCCTTGTTCGGTCGGGACAATTCGAAGGGCGCTCAGCCGCTGCCCGAGGGTTTTCCCGCCCCCTCGGAACAGGCGTTCCATTGCGGTGCGGAACTGGGCCGGGCTTGCCGCCTGGCGTTCCCGAACATTCTCCGGCATCATGTCATAGACTTCTTCGTAGCGCCCCGCGACGAGTTCGTCAACGATGTGGCAAGCCGTCGCTTCCAGATCCTCGAGAACCTGCCGCTCCTGGCGCCAACGGATCAGGTGAAAGCCTCCCGCCACGATGGTGAGCGCAGCGCCGAGAATGGCCCCGGCCAGCGCGAGGCGCCGGCCCGTCAGGACGCCTCGGGACCGTCGAATTCCCCTCAAGGCCGCCAGGCTGACCACCAGACCGACCACCGGCGCCGGGACGAACGCCTCAGTGAGGAATGCCGAGACGCCGAGCGCGGAGATTACGAGACCGACGACGGCACCGCTGCTCACGGCCGCATACTCCGGGTCCGTCGCCCGGTCCAGTTCGCTGTCGTTTGGTGTCTGGGTCACGAACGGTCCGGTCCTTTTTTGTGGGGTTTCCCGGGGGCGCCAAGAAACTATCTCAAATTACCCGTTTTGTGTTTCAGAGCCCCCGGAACGCCCTCGGCGGACCGAGGACTTCCGACAGCACGACGGCTTTGGCGAGGTTCCGGCCCTTGAGCAGGTCGCCGAGAAAGCCGGCTCCCCGACGCGGGAGGATAGCCTCTGCTTGTGCCGAGGGTTCCGCGAGGATGTCGCTCTGGAGCCGCTGTTCACGCAGCGCCGACACCGAGGGCGCCCCCAGGGACCCAAGGCGGCGACCTTCCAGCGAACCGACACCGGCCGGCGCTTCTTTAACCCCGGGTTCGCCGGCGACCGGTTTGGCTTGGGCGGACCTTCGCGGGCGGCGTGCGGCGGGGTGCTGGGCGGCTGCCAGCGGTCGCGCAGGCCGTGTCTTCGGCGGTTGGGGACGGATTGTCTGCGGCCGCATGACAGGCGGCGCGACCGGTTGGGGGGCCGGCGGTTCCATGTGCGGCCGAGCCTTCGCGGTCGGTTCGGACGACCGGCCGTAAAAGACCGGCCGCGCGCCCGGGCGGGCGCCTTGCGGCGATTGGGCCGCCTCGTGTTGTTCACGCTCGATGCGTTCTTTCTCTTTGGCCGCTTTTTCGAGCCACCAGCGCAGGGCGTTGGCCCCGCCGATAACGAGAAGAACAAGGACGAGCGATAGAAGTTGACTCATCGCGTGCTCCGGTGCGGGTCTCCGCAGGCGACTCGCTGGGGCGAGCGGCGTTGTCCGTCGCCCGCGGTTGTCTGCCCGCCGTGTATTCACAGCGGGCCAATTCGCCCTCGGTGATTACGCCGGGGGCGCTCAAGCGCCTTTGGGTCCCGGTTTCGGCGGCTCGGTGCTTCGGCCGATACCGTCGCGCATGTGTGTGTCCGCCTGGATATTCCTCAGCCGGTAGTAGTCCATGATGCCGAGGTTGCCGCTTCGGAACGATTCGGCGATGGCCTTGGGGATCTCGGCCTCGGCGAGGACGACCTTGGCGCGGTTTTCCTGGACGAGGGCGAGCATCTCCTGTTCGCGCGCGGCGGCGGCGGCACGGCGCTGCTCGGCTTCGGCCTGGAACATGCGCTTGTTGGCCTCCGCCTGGTCCGCCTGGAGCCGCGCGCCGATGTTGTCGCCGACGTCCACGTCGGCGATGTCAATCGAGAGGATCTCGAAGGCGGTGCCGGAGTCCAGACCCCTTTCGAGAACCCGCTTGGAGATGGAGTCGGGATTCTCGAGGACGTTCTTATAGGTCTGGGCCGAGCCGATGGTCGTGACGATGCCTTCGCCGACGCGGGCGATGATGGTTTCTTCGGTAGCCCCGCCGACCAGGCGCTCGAGGTTCGCCCGGACCGTGACCCGCGCCTTCGCCTTCAACTGGATGCCATCCTTGGCGACGGCATCGATGGTGGGCCGACCGCGCTCGGGGTCCGGGCAGTCAATAACCTTCGGGAGGACGGAGGTGTGGACGGCGTCGAGGACGTCGCGCCCTGCGAGGTCGATGGCGGCGGCGGTCTTGAAGTCGAGTGTGATGTTGGCGCGGTCGGCGGCAATCAGCGCGCGGACGACGTCGACCGGACGGCCGCCCGCCAGGTAGTGGCTCTCAAGGTCGCGGGTCTCGAGGGGGATGCCCGCCTGGACGGCCATGATCTTGGTGCCGACGATCAACCGGGCGTCCACTTTTCTGAGTTTCATGCCAATCAAGTCGATCAGCCGGATGCCGGCGCGCGTGGCCAGTGACCGGATCCACAGGCCGAGGAACTGTAAGAGCACCAGGCCGATGACAATGACGGCCAGAATGCCGACGACCAGCAGGGCGATCCAGGCCGGATGGACGGCCAGCGGGAGCGGAAATCCGGCGACCGTGTTCGGGCTTGCCAACATGGTAGGCTCCTTTCAATGAGTTGAGGATTGCCTTCTTATCCTATCACGCCGGGGCGGCTTTGGGTAGCGCCCTTTTGGAATTTCGTGCTGTCTTCCGAACGAAGGTGCGTTTTCGACGGCCCTTCCGGGGGCCGCCTCTAGGCCTCCCCCTCTTCGACGGGCCGGACGACCACCCGCGAGCCGTGGACGCCAAGAATCCTGACCTTCCGGCCGGCCGGCACCATGTCGCCCTCGGTGACGCAGTCGATCTGGCGGCCGTTGAGAGTCATCTTGCCCGACGGGTGCAGGGCGGTCTTGGCGACGCCCACTTTCCCTTTCAGTTCTTCGGGGTCCAGGCGTGCCAGGTCTCCCGCTTTGCCGAGGCGGCTCGGCCCCTGGAGGATCAGGTGGCGCACAACGGGCATATGCGGCCAGATGCGGATGAGCAGATAGACCAGAAGCGGCGCAAAAAGAACCGTGCCGGCCAGGACAACGATGCCCGGCGTTTGTCCGATGAGGAAGGCGACGACAACCGCCCCGAGGAAAGAGCCGATGGAAAGAAGCGTCAGCACGCCCCCGCTCGGTATGAAGATTTCGGCAAACGCCAGTGCGATGCCAAATCCGAACAGCATCGCCACCCATCCCCACGACGCTTGCCAGGCCAGGATCAGCATGCTTGTAGCTCCCTCATCAGGCGTCGGTCCGGTCGTTTGATGCGTCTTCGACAGGTTGCACGACAATGCGGTTGCCCTGTACGCGGACGACCTCGATGCGGCGATGGGCGTCGAGAAAATCGCCCTCGGTGACGACGTCGAGGAGCCGGCCGCTGAAACGCCCCTTGCCCGCCGGGTGGAGTTTGCTGACGGTCTCGCCGATGTCCCCGGTGGCGACTCCTCCTTCCTGCCGCGCGCCGGCCGCGTGGCTGGAGCCGTCCGACACGATCGAGGGCGCCAGCGCCAACTTGCCGAGGACCGGTATGCGCGGGAAAAATCGCGCCAGGGCGAAAGCGCAAACAGCAAAGGCAACGAGCACGCCTGCCGTGACCGCTACTGCGCGGCCGAGTTCCGACCACTCGACGTCCCGGCTGGGCAGCCCTTCAAAGGTCGGGAGCGCCAGAATGATGCTGCCGACCAGCAACAGGATTCCCAGGCCGCCCAGCACGCCGAAGCCGGGCGTGATGAAAAGTTCAACCAAAAGCAGCGCCAGTCCCACGACGAACATAAGCGGCGTCAGCCAGTCGGGCCGACCCGCCAGAAACGACGCGGCGAACAAGAGGCCGAACGCCACCAGGCCGATCGTGCCCGGCACGCCGAACCCCGGCGTGGTCATCTCGACATACAGCCCGAGCAACCCGATCAGCACGAGCAGCGCTTTCAGGTACATGTTGTTGAGCCACAGAACGAGCGTCTGGCCCCAAGTGGCGGCGTAGACCCGGATGCGCCCCTCAATCAAGTAAATGTCGTAGAGTTCGTCCGGCGAGGTAACAACGTGCTTCGCAATTCCGTATCGCTTTGCCTTTTCGCTGCCGACGGTGAGCAACTCGTCGGCCGAATCGACCGTCTTCCCCTTCTCCCAATCGGGACCGAGGCCGAAAAGTTCGTCTTCTTCGATGTAGCGAGTTTCGCCCGTCCTCTTGTTGACGGCTTCGATGACGACGATGCGGCGGGTGACCATGGCGCGAGTCAGGGCCGGCGGATACCCGTGCTTTTCGGCCAGGCTTTCCATCCGCTCGCGTAGGACGCTTTCCATCTTTTCGCGCTCGGTGCCTTCCACCGTCGCGACGCCCTGCGGCCCGATGAGAATCGGCGCACAGTCGCCGATCGAGGCTTCCGGTGTCATGATGATTTCCTGGCAGGAAAGGGCCGTGAGGGCAGCCGCGCTGTACGCCTTGGCGTCCACGAACGCCACGGTCCGAACTCCTTCGCGCCCGATGCGCTCCAGGTCCCGGCTGAGTTCAAGGCCGGCGCCAGCCTCGCCGCCGTTGGAGGTGATGTGGAAAATGATGAGGCCGCAGCCGTCGGCCACGGCGTCCTTGGCGCGGCGGACCACCGAGGTCCGAAGGGCTTCGTCGATAAAGCCGGTCATGGGCACGCGTGCGGCGCGCACCGCCTTGGCGTCGGCTTCTGGAGAGGGTTCCTCGGCGGGCACCGGACCCCACAGGCCCAGTGCGATGACTCCCGCGAATCCAAGGAGCCGCAGCATTCGCTTTCCGCTCCAGCGTGTCATGGGGACCTCGCGCGCCGCGCCGAGTCATCCGGCTCGTGTCAAGCATAAGAACAACTGCGCGGGAAGGCTATGGAAAACCGGCCCGCCGGCCCAGGGGCACCACTTGTCAGCCTCTGTGGCCCGCAAGACCAAGCCGGACCGCCTACTCCAGGCGCGTAATGCATTCGGGCGGAATCGGATCCGAAAGCCAAACGGCGGGACTCGCAGGATAGAACCGCACACCCACCTTCCGGGCGCTGAGCGTGTCGATGCGGAAGATGACAGGGCTCTCGCAGCGTCGCCGGCCGACCTCGCGTGCAGCCGGTGTGTCCGGCGAAAGGTGCACGTATTGCCGCCCGGTCGGCTCAAGTCCCTCGGTGAGGATTTGTTCGGCGGCGTCCGGCGTGGTCCCGTGAAAGAGCGTGTTGGGCGGCTCGGCGGGCTCGTGGCGGATCGGGCGGGCGAAAGTGTGGCCGTATCGGGCTCGGATTCGGTCGCCCGTGATCTCGAATCGCCCGGACGCTTCCGAGGTCGCCAGATGCTCGATCTCGTCCCGTGTGGTGTCCTTCAGACCGGGCTGGGCGCGCACCGCTTCCACCACCTCCTCCAGGCCGGCAGCGCCGCGCTCGTCGAGTTCGAGACCCGCCTCCTCCGGGTGGTGCCGGAGAAGAAAGGCGAGGAACCGACTGATCCGTTCCTGGCGCGAAGGGCGGTCCGGCCTCCCTTGGCGCCGGCAATTCGGCTCCCTGGGCCGTTCCATGGGATGCTCCTACGACTGTCGCATTTGCGTAAGAAATGACTCCTATACTATAATAGGGTAGAGGACGCACGGGTGCGCGGCAAGGAAAAATCGGTTGTTGGGCGCGGTCCCGGCCCGACGCGAGAAGGCCTTGCGGGCGTGCAAGGTGGGACGTAAGATTAAGAAGTCAAAGGTGCTACCGGACGTTTTCTTCGAGAGTGGGAGGCCGTCGGATTCGAGGAGGAAAAAGCGATGCGCAATGTTCGGCTGCTTCTGGTGCTTGTCGTGGCCCTGATGATTATTGTCGGTTCGGGCGTGCTGGTTCCAGCCCTGATGAACCGGGTATCACCGGCGGTTAATCGGCCGGAGGCCCTTGGCGCATCGCCCGGTGCGGAGGCGCTGCCGGTTCCGGCGGACGTGACGCGCCTGTCGGCGGCGTTTCGAACGGCGGTGAAGCGCGTCGGACCCGCCGTCGTCGCCGTGGGAACCAGTCAAACGATCGAGGCACCGGCCAGCCCGTTCGGTTTCCACGACGACATCTTGCGTCGGTTTTTCGGCATCGAACCTGAGGAAGGTCGAACGCCCAAGCGGCAATATGAGCGCCAGGGCCTCGGGTCCGGTGTGATTGTCGATTCCGAGGGCTACATCCTGACGAACAACCACGTCGTGGCCGGAGCGGATGAAATCACCATCCGCCTGGCCGACGAACGCGAGTTCAAGGCCGAGATCATCGGCGCCGACCCACCCACCGACGTCGCGGTGATTAAGATCAAGGCCGATGGACTTCCGGTCGCGCCGCTCGGCGATTCCGACAAAATGGAGGTCGGCGACTGGGTTCTGGCCATCGGCGCGCCGTTCGGCCTCCAGAAAACGGTGACGGCCGGCATCATCAGCGCCAAGGGCCGCGCCAACGTCGGCATCGCCGACTACGAGGACTTCATTCAGACCGATGCGGCCATTAATCCCGGCAACTCGGGCGGACCGCTGGTGAACATGCGCGGCGAGGTAATCGGCATCAACACCGCCATCGCCAGCCGATCCGGCGGCTACATGGGCATCGGCTTTGCCGTCCCCGCGAACATGGCCCGCGAGATCATGACCCGCCTGAAAGAAAAGGGCGAGGTGGTCCGCGGCTGGCTCGGGGTCCAAATCGGCGATCTGAACGGGGAAATGGCTGAGGCGATGGGCCTTGAATCGGCCGAAGGCGCACTCGTCAGCCAGGTCTTCGAGGATGGCCCTGCCGCCAAGGGCGGCCTCCGGGCAGGCGACGTGGTGGTCGAATACGACGGCAAACCGGTCAAGGACATGGCCGCGCTGAAGGAAGCCGTGGCCTGGACCGAACCGGGCAGCGAGGTCAAAGTGGCCGTGTTGCGCAAGGGCGAGCGCGAGACGCTGACGGTCGAGATCGGGCGGCGGAGCGGCCAGCCCGAGGCGGCTCTCGGACAGCCGAACGGACCGGCCGCAATCGAGGACCTCGGCATCGAGGTCAGCGACGTCACGCCCGAAGCCGCCCAGCGCTTCGGCTACAAGGAAGGGCAGGGCGTCCTGATTACAGGCGTCGAGCCGGGCAGTCTGGGGGCGAGGGCGCGGCTTCGGCCCGGCATGCTCATCCTCCAAGTCGGCGACCGGAAGGTTCACAGTGTCTCGGCGTTCCGCGACGCGCTTAAGGAGGTGGACTTGAGTCGTGGCGTACTGATGCTGGTCCGCGCCGGCAACAGCCAGACGTTCGTCCTGATCAAAAAGCGGTAGGGCCGTTTGCCTGTCGGGGGCATTCTTCTTTCCCTTCCGCGCAACCGAGGGAGAAGGGCATGGCAAGTATGGATTTGAGGCCGCTGCTTCAGGACAACGGGTCCAAGATTATCCTGTTTGTCTGGGACGGGGTGGGCGGCATCACGAGCGGCCCGAACGGGGAAACGGAACTTCAGGCCGCCCGGACGCCCAACGCCGACCGGCTCGCCAGGGAAGGCATCTGCGGCCTGTTGGAATCGGTGTATCCCGGCGTCACGCCGGGCAGCGGCCCGGGGCACCTGGGCCTCTTTGGCTATGATCCGATTGAGTACGAGATCGGTCGCGGGGCCCTGGAGGCCACAGGCGTCGGATTCGACCTGGAGCCCAGCGACGTGGCCGCGCGTCTGAACTTCTGCACGCTGGACACCAGGGGCAACATTACGGACCGCCGCGCCGGCCGCATCTCCACCGACAAATCGGCGAAAGTGGTCGAGAAACTCGCCGCTCAGATTAAGGAAGTGGACGGGGTCGAGGTGCTCTGGTCGCCGGTGAAGGAGCATCGGGCCCTGCTCGTGCTTCGAGGCGAAGGGTTGGGCGACGGCGTGGAGGACACCGACCCTCAGCGGACGGGCGTCCCGCCATTGGAGGTCCGAGCGACGGACGATTCGGAAGAGACAGCCCGGACCGCCAAGGTTGTGCGGGAGGTTCTTTCGCGGGCGTTCGAGGTTCTTGCGGATGAGGATCGGGCCAACGGCCTCCTTGCGCGGGGCTTTGCGAAGAAACCGAACTGGCCGAGCATGGCCGAGCGGTTCGGCCTGAAGGCGGCGGTGGTCGCCGGCACGCCGATGTATCGCGGCGTCGCGAAACTGGTCGGGATGGAGGAACTCCCCGCCTTCAATGAGGTCGAGCGCGACGTTGCCAGCGCTGCCGACCACTGGGACGAGTACGACTTCTTCTTCCTGCATTACAAGCACACCGACAAGGCCGGCGAGGACGGCGACTTCGAGGCGAAGGTCAAGGCCATCGAGGAGGCCGACGGGGCGCTGCCCGCGCTTGAAAAACTCCGGCCCGATGTCCTGACGGTGACGGCGGACCATTCAACGCCTTCGGCCATGAAGTCCCATTCGTGGCACCCGGTTCCCGTGCTGCTTTCGGCTCGGACGGTGCGGCGGGACGCGGTGGACCGGTTCGACGAGATCGCGTGCGCGGGGGGCGGCTTGGGCCTTCGGCCGAGCATGCATCTGATGCCGCTGGCGCTTGCCCACGCCGGACGCCTGGCCAAGTTCGGGGCGTGAACCATTTGGCCGCCGAGTTCACTCGGCGCGCCGCGCCCATACGGGTCCGCATCGGGCCAAGCGTGGCGGCGATCGGGCACAGCCCTCGATGAATACAACCGGGGGCGGTTGTAACTGGCCAAATGGCAAACCTCGATGAATACCCCGCCTTCTGGTGCGATGCGATGTTCGGGGGGCTGGCCCGCTGGCTTCGGGCGGCGGGCTACGACGCCGCCTGGGTCGAGGGCATCGACGACACCGACCTCATTCGCCGCGTCCTGGCCGGCGGGCGAATCCTTCTGACGGCCGACACGCGGTTGATGGAGCACGGGGCGGTGCGCTCCGGGCGCATCCGCGCGATCCTCGTGCCGCGCGACCGCGACAAGGTGGAACAACTGCGGTTCGTCATACGGACGCTGGGGCTGGAGCGGCGCGAACCCCGCTGCATGGCCTGCGGCGGGCGGCTGGCGCCCATACCGAAAGAGGCGGCACGCCCTGAGGTGCCGGCGCGCACCCTTGGATGGTGTGATGCTTACTATCGGTGCACGCGGTGCGCGAAAGTGTTCTGGGAAGGGACCCATTGGCGCCGAATCGCCGCCAAACTGGACTCGCTTTGAGCATTTCGTTGCTGTTTCGGATCGTTACACTTTTTTCGCGCGTCGCCCTCTGATTTTTGCTCCGGCCGCCTTTGGCTAATGAGCGGCTTCCGAGTTGCCGATAAGGTTTCCGAACGACTTCCGGGGGACAGCGCTGAGACGGGATGGGGCTAGGGAAATTCGTGGAGACCTCGCTTGATGCCCAAGCCCTGCTCCGGCTTGCGGTGTTGCCGCTGCTGGCCGTCGGCATTCCGATATGGGGAAGATGGGCCGGTGGGCGTGTGGTCAGTTACGGCAGCGTCACCCTTGGCGTCGTTCTGTTGATTGTCGTTGAGGTCCTCAATATTCTCGCCCCGGCTGCGGCGCTCGAGGGAGCCGCCTCCGGCCGGGCGGCGACCGCACACCTGCTTTTGCACCTTGCAGCCTACTTCTTCATTCTAACGGGGTGCGTCTTCTGGTGCCGCGACCTTTATCTTGCCCACAAGGCCGCCCGCGACAGGATTCGCACCGAGCAGCGCCAAACCAAAGAGGTGCGCCTCAAGGAGGCGAAACTCCGCGCCATCCTCAATTGCGCGACCGAGCACTGCATTATCGTCTGCGATTCGGAGGGCCTGGTCACTTCCTACACCCCCGGCAGCGCGCATATCTTGGGGTGGGGGCCGCACGAAGTCATCGGCAAGATGAACGTGAGGCAGTTTCATCCCCCGCACGAGCACGCCATCGTTGAAAGGGTGATGCGGACGGTCCGCGAGCAAGGCCTCTTCGAAGAGGAAATTCACATGGTCCGTAAGGACGGCGGTGTTTTCTGGGCCCTTTTGACCGTGACCGAACTGACCGGGGCCAACGGAAGCGGCGAAGGATGCCTTGCCATCGCCAAAGACATTACGCGGCTCAAGGAGGCCGAGAGCCGGTTGCGCCGCGAGCAGACCCGCCTCGAGTGCGCCAAGGCGGACCTCGAGCGGGCCAACGAGGAACTCAAACGCCTCGCCGCCACCGATTATCTGACCGGCCTGGCCAACCGGCGACACGCGAACATCCTGCTGGACCGGGAAATCACGCGCAGCCGACGCAATCAGACGCCTTTGGGTGTTGTCATAATGGACATTGACCACTTCAAACTGGTCAACGACCGCTACGGCCACGAGACCGGCGACGCGGTCCTGAAGCATGTCGGGAAGTTACTTCGCGGGCGTCTGCGGGCCGCCGACATCGTCGCACGCTACGGCGGCGAGGAGTTCCTGCTTGTCTTTCCCGACACCAACCTTGACGATGCCGCGCAGGTGGCCGACGTTGTCCGCCGCCGCCTGAACGACCATCCAGCGCATTGTGGCGATCTGGAGATATCCCTGCGCGCCAGCCTCGGTGTGACGGTGCTCCGGCCCGGCCAGAACCTTTTCCGCAAGGACCTGGTCCACATGGCCGACGAGGCGATGTACGCCGCCAAGAGGTTGGGGGGGAACCGCGCCGTCACCTGGCAGGAGGTGAACAGCGGCGACGCTGAGCCGAGCCTGGCGCACTTGGCGGAAACCCGCCGAATCCAGCAGTGCGTGGGCTCCATGACCGAGAAGAAGCAGAACGTCTGCCTGGAGCACCTGTATCAATTCGTCCAGACCCTGGAAATGCGCCACGACTGCTTCGCCCACCATTCGGAACACGTGGCCGATTATGCGGCGGCGGTCGCAGACCGGATGGGTCTCAGGCCGGACCAGCGGGAAGTTATCCGACACGCGGCAATGCTGCACGACCTCGGCAAATACGCCATTCCGGACGACGTGCTCCGGAAGCAGGGGCCGCTCAGCCAGTCCGAATGGGCGCTCGTGCGGCAGCACCCGGCCGTGGGGGCGAAGATTCTCGAAGGGCTTCGCTTTCTCAGGCGGGAGACGGGCGTCGTTCGCCATCATCACGAGCGGCCGGACGGGCGCGGTTACCCGGACGGCCTGACCGGCGAAGCGATTCCGATCGAGGCGCGTGTCCTGGCGGTGGCCAATGCGCTCGATGCGCTGACCAGCCCGCGCCCCCACCGCGGCGCCTACTCGCTCCAGGAGGCCTTGGCGTATCTTCGCCGCGGCGCCGGCGATCAGTTCGACGCGCAGGTGGTGGAGGCGGTCCTCGCCGCTGCCGATCAGGCCGACAACTGGCCACTGGCGAAAACCGATTCGGAAGCGGTCGGGGCCGGCGCGGACGGGTCGGCGTCTTTCGAGCGGCCCGCGCGGCGGCCGCCCCCTCGCCGCTAAGTTTTGAAACACCTTCTAATCCTTCCAGACCCTGTTCACGCCTTACGCGCTGAACATGCCCGCGACCAAGGGCCGCGGCTCGGAGTTCGCGCGGCGCGCCGCCTGCGCCGCCGGTTGACGGTCGCACAGCCTTCACGGATAATCAGGCCGCCGGAATGAGCCGGAAAGGAAGCCCGTGGTCCCGAAGCCGAAGAGTCTGGAGGTCTGGACCTACCGGATTCCGATGCGTGTGCGCTTCGAGCACGCCGCCGCCGGACGCGACACCAGCGAGGGGATCCTGGTGCGCCTCGAGTTGGCCGACGGGACAGTCGGGTGGGGGGAGGGCATCCCGCGCGACTACGTGACGGGCGAGACGCTCGAGTCGGCGGTCGGAATCATTCGCACGGTTTACTCGGACCGTGTGGCGCGCGGCGCCGTATGGACCGAGCCGCCAATCGTCGAGGACAGCGTGGTCCACAATGCCGCGTGGTGCGCGGTGGAACTCGCGTATCTTGACGCGGTGGCCAAGTCGCGCCGCAGCCGCGTCGCCGATATGCTCGCCTCCCGGCTGGGCCTGAAGCCGCGGCGCTTGCTGCGCCGAGTCAGCGGCGTTCTGTCGGCCGGGCCTGTGGAGAAGGTGCGGCGGGACCTGCGGTTGATGCGGCTCCTGGCGTTTCGCGATTATAAACTGAAGGTCGGAAGCGATCTCGACCGCGACGAGGCGAACCTGGCCGAGTGCCACCGCCAGTTGGGCCGGGGGCTGGCGCGGCGGCGCGGGCCGACGCGGCGGACCCTCCGCGTAGACGCCAACGGCGCGTGGGACCTGGAGGAGGCGGTCCGGCGTTCCGTGTCGCTCCACCGGTGGGGGGTTCTGGCGGTGGAACAGCCTCTGGCAAAAGGTAATGAAGAGGCGCTCGCGGAACTCCGCCGGCGCTCCCGCGTGCCAATCATGCTCGATGAATCGCTGCTGACCGTCGAGCGGGCGAGGAACCTGGTGCGCGGCGGGCAGGTGGACCTCTTCAACATCCGCATTTCCAAGAACGGCGGCCTGGTGCAGAGCCTCGCCCTGGCGGACCTGGCGCTTCGGTCCGGCCTCGATTTCCAACTCGGGTGCATGGTCGGCGAGACGGGAATCCTGACCGCCGCCGGGCGCATTTTTCTTGAACTTATGGGCCGGCGCGTCCGATTTGCAGAAGGGTCCTACGGCCGGTTCCTCTTGCGGTCGGACGTGACGCGCGAGCGGCTTTCGTTCGGCTACGGGGGGTTCGTTCGGGCGATGAACGGTCCGGGCCTTGGGGTCTACGTCCAGCCGCACAAAGTCCGGCGCGTGGCCCGGCGCGCCTTGCGGATCGAGTACGATTGATGTCCAAACGTCACGGTCGTGGCAAGCCCTCGCCCGCCGGGGCGGGCAAGTTTCCGCGGCGGCGATGGCTGCCGGGCCAGCAGGAGCGCGTCGAGACGCCCAAGAAGGGCAAGGGCGCCTACAAGAGGCGCCGCCGGGCCCGCGGGGGCGAGCCGCCGCCGTAACGCGGCGGGTGCGTCCGCATTTCGCAACGGTTGCCGCGCTGGAGCGCACCCCCGACCTTACGGTCGGGGCTCGGTCCGCCACACAACACACCCTTCAGGATTGGTTTTCGTCGTCCTCGGGTTCGACGGGCGTGGTTTGGGCTTCCAATTGGCCGAGGACTCGAAGGGCTTCCATGGCGGCGCGCTGTTCGGCGGTTTTCTTGCTCGGTCCCCAGGCGGCGGGATATCGGCGTCCGCGGATCACCACGGCCACTTCGAAGGCTTTGGCGTGGTCGGGTCCCTTTTCATCCAGCACTTCGTAGTGCGGCGTGGTGCCCAGGTCGCGCTGGGCGTGCTGCTGGAGGAGCGACTTGTAGTTTGGCCGGTGCTCGCCGGCCTCGACCCGCTCAATCTCCTCGCGCATGTGGGCGAGGACAAAACGCCGCGCCGCCTCCAATCCACCGTCCAGGTAAATGGCGCCGACCAGAGCCTCATAGGCGCAGGCCGGCAGACTGGGCGGCAGGCCGGCCGACCCCATAATTCCCTTGCTGAGGCTCACGTATTCCATCAGGCCGAGGTCCGTAGCGACGCGGGCGCAGGTTTCACGGCTGACGACGACGCTCTTAATCCGCGTCAGTTCCCCCTCCATGTATTCGGGGAAGGTGTTATAAAGTTCTTCGCAGACGACCAGACCGAGGATGGCGTCTCCGAAAAACTCCAGCCGCTCGTTCGATGCCAGCCGGTGTTCGGCGATGCTCGCGTGCGTCAGGGCGCTTTCCAGCAGATCGGTGTTCTTGAACCGGTATGCGAGAATAGCCTGAACCGCTTCGAGGACCTCGTTTCGGCTCACGGCGACCTCCTCGGCACTAACCCGGACGGCGGGCGGCCCTGTGCGTCTCGTCATTCTAAAAGGCCCGCGCGATGGGTCAACCGAAAAGGCTTGACCCCGCCACGGGTCTCCTGGCATCTTGACCTTCAGGTGTCGGGCACCAGATAGGGCCGCCATGTGGAGCAAATCCCGCAAACGCACCGTGAGTGCCCTCGGCGCTGCCGCGCTGGCCGCGCTGCTGATCGCTGCCGCGCTCGTCAAGACGGCGCCGGACGTTTACAGCCGCACCGCCCGTGTGGGCGCCGACCACCCGGGCGCCGACCGTTTCAACAAGGAAGTGGTCAACGGGGTCGGGAATGTCTTACTGGATAAGAGCGGCGGGACGCGCCTGGACGTGGTAATCACCGAGGAGATGGCGAGCGCGCGGCTCGTGAGGTTCCTTGAGGAGCGGCGGGCGAGGGGAGACCGTCTGCCGGCCGCCCTTGCCGGTCTGCGCATCGGTTTTGAGCCCGGTCGGCTGGTCCTCGCGACGCGGATGGGTCGCGGCCTGTCGTCGCTGGTGGTTTCTCAGCACTTCAGCCTTTTGGTGACGGAAGACGGCCGACTCCGGATGGAACCGGTCGGCATGCGCGCGGGGCTCCTGCCACTGCCCGTGGGTCTGTCGAGGCGTCTTACCCAATCGCTGCGGGCCCACCTTGAACGGCTTGAGGCGAAGGGAAGCCGCGGAACGAACTTGGTCCTTTGGCGCGCTGCGCTGGGCGCCATGGAAGGGGAGCCGGTCGCGCTGGAGGGTAAGAAACTCGGCATTCGCCTCGAGCGGCTGGAAGCCGAGCGCGGCCGGTTGCACGTGGTCGGCCGCCGCAGTGAGCGGGACGATTGAGCCAGGGAAGCCTACTTTGCCTCTTCTTCCTTGGCGACGCGGGCGACGGCGACGACTTTGTCCTGATCGCCGAGGCGGATGACGCGGACGCCCTGGGTGGCGCGGCCGATGGGTCGGATGCTCTCGTCGTCGATGCCGATCCGCACGATCTGGCCCTGCCGCGTGATCATCATCAACTCGTCGCCGTCGCGGACGGTCATCATGGCGACGACTTTGCCGTTGCGCTTCGACGTTCGGATGCTGATGATGCCCTTGCCGCCGCGACCCTGCGTTCGGTATTCGGAGAACTCCGTCCGTTTTCCATAACCGTTTTCACAGACGGTTAGCAGTGTGGCGTGCGGGTCCACGAGTGTCATGCCGACGACCTCGTCGTTTTTCTTCAGGCGGATGCCGCGCACGCCCGCAGCCGTTCGCCCCATGCTGCGGACGTCGCTTTCCTTGAAGCGGATGGCCATTCCGTCCCGCGTCCCGAGGACGATTTCATCGTTTCCGTGGGACAGAGCGACGCCGATCAGCGCGTCGCCCTTTGCCAACTTCAGGGCGACGATGCCACCCCTGCGTGGGTGGCTGAAGGCCGCCAGCGCCGTCTTCTTGACGGCCCAGTGGCGGGACGCGAAGACAAGGCTGCGCTTGTCGTCGAACTCGCGGACGGGGATGAAGGAGGCGACCCGCTCGCCCGGGCGCATCTGGAGCAGGTTGACGATGGCGCGGCCTTTGGACTGGCGCGACATCTGTGGGATGTCGTAAACCCGCTGCCAGTAACACTGGCCCATGTTCGTGAAGAACAGGATGTAGTCGTGGGTCGAGGCGACGAACATGTGTTCGATGAAGTCGCCCTCTTTGGCGGTCGAGCCGATGACGCCTTTGCCGCCGCGGCCCTGTCGGCGGTAACTGGTGAGCGGGATGCGCTTGATGTAACCTTCGTGACTCATTGTGACGACGCAGTTTTCCTCGGCGACGAGGTCCTCAATCTGGAAGTCGCCGACCTCGCCGACGATCTCCGTTCGCCGCGCGTCGCCGAACTTCTCCTTAATTTCATAAAGGTCCTCGGCGATGATGTTCAGAATGAGCCGCTCCCGGCCCAGGATTGCCTCGTATTCTTCGATCTGCCCGCGCACCCTGACCCACTCGTCCCGCAGTTTCGCCACCTCCAGGCCCGTCAACTGCTGGAGCCGCATCCCTAACATGGCGTCGGCCTGGGCGCCGGAGAGATTCAGAGAGTCTTTCGTGGCGGCTGAGAGGAGTCTGTTCGCCTTGCTGGTGGACTTGCCGGGCAGGCTCGTCAGGCGGAACCGCCACGCTTTTTCCATCAGGCGCTTCTTGGCGGTCGGCACATCCGGGCTCTTCTTGATGATCTCGATCACCTCGTCGATGTTGGCGACGGCGTAGAGGAGGCCGAACAGGATGTGCTCGCGGGCTCGGGCCTTCTTCAGGAGATACACGGTCCGACGGCGAATGACCTCGATCCGGTGGTTCTTGTAGGCCACCAGGATGTCCTTGAGGTTCATGGTGCGCGGGCGGCCCTTGTCCAGCGCGATGTTGATGATCGAAAACGAAGACTGAAGCGGCGTGTGGCGGTAAAGTTTGTTGAGGATAACGTGTTCGTCCTCGCCGCGCTTCAATTCGACGACCAGCCGCATCCCTTCGCGGTCGGATTCGTCGCGGATGTCGGCGATGCCGGTAAGGGCGCCGGTCTTGACGCATTCGGCAATGCGCTCGATGATGCGGGTCTTGATGGTGCCGTAGGGAATTTCTGTGACGACGATGTTGGTCCTGCCGCCGCGCGTGGTTTCAGCGTGAGCGCGGCCGCGGACCGTCAGGGCCCCCCGTCCCGTGGTATAGCCGTCGGTGATGCCCTTGCGGCCGCAGATGAGGCCGCCCGTCGGGAAGTCGGGGCCTTTGACGATCTTCATAAGGTCCTTGACGGTGGTGTCGGGGTTGTCGAGAAGCGCAATGACGGCGTCGCAGATCTCCGTGACGTTGTGCGGCGGGATGCTGGTCGCCATGCCGACCGCGATGCCGCTCGAGCCGTTGCACAGGAGGTTCGGAAACATGCCGGGTAGGACGGTCGGCTCTTCGCGCGTTTCGTCGTAGTTCGGATGGAAATCGACGGTGGCCTTCTCCAGGTCTTCGAGCATCGCCACCGCCGGCGGGCTCATACGCGCTTCGGTGTAGCGCATCGCCGCAGGCGGGTCGCCGTCAATCGAGCCGAAGTTTCCTTGACCGTCCACCAGCGTATAGCGCGCAGCGAACGACTGTGCCATTCGAACGAGGGTCGGATACACGATGTCCGAGCCGTGCGGGTGATAGTTGCCGGACGTGTCACCGCAGATCTTCGCGCACTTGCGGTAGTGGCTGCGGGGGCCGAGGTTTAGGTCGTTCATCGCGACGAGGATTCGCCGCTGGCTGGGCTTGAGGCCGTCCCTGGCGTCGGGCAGAGCGCGGCTGACGATAACGCTCATCGCGTACGTCAGATACGCGTCCTTCATCTCTTCTTCGATGAGGAGTTCTTCGATGTTTTCCTGTGCTCCGAGTCGGCTCACTTTGCGGCTCCTTGGGCCGGAACGGAAACGCGTAACCTCTTTATTTTCCGTTGGTTGCGCAAACGGCCGGCGGTTCCTCGCCCAGGCCCCTTAGGTTAACACAAGTCCCCATTTCCCGCAACGAAATTCAGTTTCGGAAGGGGGCCTTTGCGGAGGGGGTCAGACCGGGCTACTTCAGCGGCCCCGGCCCAGCGCGTAGGCATCCTATCGGTGCCGGCGGCGGATGGCAAGCGTTGAAGTGCGGATGCCGCCCGTGTAAGCCGATTTTCAGTGGCGTTGGAGGCGGGGATGCCCTAATTTGGCGGCCGTGAAAATCGCGCTGGCTCAACTCAATCCGACGATCGGCGATATCGACGGGAACCGGCGGCGAATCCTCGATGCCTACCGGCGCGCCGTGGACGGTGGCGCGGATTTGGTCGTGACGCCCGAACTGTCGCTGGTGGGCTATCCGCCCCGAGACCTGCTCCTGAAACCGCGGTTCGTCACGGACAACCTCACCGCTTTCGAGCGCCTGGTCGGCGACGTGGGGCCGACGGGGCTTCTGGTCGGTTTCGTGGACCGCGCGGGGGGGGCTCGCGGGCGGCTGCTCCACAACGCGGCCGCGCTCGTCGCCGACGGCCGGGTTCTCGCCACGAAACATAAGTCTCTGCTCCCCACGTATGACGTCTTTGACGAGACGCGGTATTTCGAGCCCGGCGCGGGGCCCACGGTGGCCGAATTCCGCGGCCTCAGGCTGGGGCTTTCCATCTGCGAGGACATCTGGACCCAGGCCCAGGCCGGCCCCGTGGCGCGGCTTTACCACGGCGACCCCATTGCCGAACTGGTCGAGGCGGGGGCCGAGGTGCTCGTCAACATGAGCGCCTCGCCGTTCCAGATCGGCAAGTTCGCCCAACGCTGGGACCTGATTCGCACCCAGGCCCGGAAATACAAGCGGCCGGTGGTGTACGTCAACCAGGTCGGCGGCAACGACGAACTGGTTTTCGACGGCGGCAGTTTCGTCATGGACGCATCGGGGCGCATCCTCGCTCAACTCAAGGCCTTCGAAGAAGACCTGGTGGTGGCCCAGGTGCCGAACGGTCAACCGGTGAAGCCTTCTCCGCTTTCGGATATTGAGGCCCTGCGCCGGGCGCTGGTGCTCGGCATCCGCGATTACATGCGCAAGTGCGGTTTCAAGGAAGCGGTGCTCGGCCTGTCGGGCGGCATCGATTCGAGCCTCGTCGCCTGTCTGGCGGCGGAAGCCGTCGGTGCGGAGCACGTGGTCGGTGTCTTCATGCCGAGCCGCTATTCGAGTCGCGAGAGCCTTGAGGACGCCCGCGCGCTTGTCGGGAATCTCGGGATTCGGGCACTTGAGATTCCGATTGGCGGTCCGCATCGGGCGTTCGAAGCGGCCCTGGCCGAGGCCTTCAAAGGGCGCGAACCCAATACCACCGAAGAGAACATCCAGGCCCGCATCCGCGGCACGGTCCTGATGGCCCTTTCGAACAAGTTCGGCTACCTGGTCCTTTCGACGGGCAACAAGAGCGAACTGGCGGTCGGGTACTGCACGCTCTACGGCGACATGGCGGGCGGGCTGGCGGCCATCAGCGACGTGCCGAAGACGTTCGTCTATGAACTGGCGCGCCACATCAACGCGTCGGCCTCGACGCCGCCGATTCCAGAGCGCGTTTTCACCAAGGCACCCTCGGCGGAACTGACGTCCAACCAGACGGACCAGGACACGCTTCCGCCGTACGACGTCCTCGACCGCATCCTCGATCTTTACGTCCGCGAAGAGCGGTCGCGCAACGAAATCGTCGAGGCGGGGTTCGACCCGGACGTTGTGAGGCAGGTCATCCGGATGGTGGACCGGAACGAATACAAGCGCGCCCAGGCCGCGCCGGGCCTGAAGGTCACGGGCCGCGCCTTCGGCGTCGGCCGCCGCATGCCCATCGCCCAACGCTACGAGCCGAACAGCCGTTAGCAGGCCGAGGTGCTCGGTGAGTGTGAAGCCCCCTGACGAGTCTTCCAAGGCCCAAGGCCTCGCCAAGCAACTCAGGGCCTCCCTTCCGCGAAACGTCCTTGTTTTGGGCATCGTCTCGCTTCTGACGGACGCCTCGAGTGAGATGATAATGTGGACGGTGCCGTTCTTCATCGCGCTTCTGGGCGGTGGGGCGGTCTGGGTCGGCGTCGTCGAAGGCCTGAGGGAAAGCCTGGCGAGCCTCCTGAAACTCGTCAGCGGCTGGTTCTCGGACCGCATCGGGCGACGCAAGGTCCTGGTGGCTTTGGGCTACGGCATTTCCACGGTTGTTAAGCCGGTGCTTGCGCTGGCGGCCGCCCCGTGGCACGTCCTCGGTCTTTGGGGTTTTGAACGCGTGGGCAAAGGGGTTCGCACCGCACCGCGTGACGCCCTCGTCGCCGCCGCCGTCACCGAGGAGAACCGCGGCAAGGCGTTCGCATTACATCGCATGATGGACCACGGCGGGGCGGTGATCGGGTTGGTGACCGGGACGGCGCTCGTCGCGTTTCTGTTTCCGTATTTCAAGTCGCTCGGCAACAAGGAGCCAGCCGACGTATTTCGCTTCATGTACGTGCTGGCGGCGATTCCGGCGGCGCTGGCCGTCCTGGTGGTGGCCGTCTTTGTCCGCGAGAAGGCCATGCCGAGATCGGGCGGCGTGCGGCTCGGTTTTGGGGCCGGCTACGACCGGCGGTTCTGGTTTTTCCTCGCGGCGCTTCTGATCTTCGCCCTGGGCAACTCGTCCGACATGTTCCTTATCCTGCGCGCCGGGGAGATCCTCAAGTACCCGATTGGCCTGACCGAATCGCAGCGGGTCGAGATGGCGACCAACTGGTCCTTCCCCTGGCAACTGCCGCTCATGTTCCTTGTCCTGTCGCTGGCGAAGATGATCTTCACTCTGCCCGGCGGCATCATGGCCGACAAAATCGGCCGCGCCAAGACGCTGGCAATCGGTTGGGCGGTTTATGCCGCCGTCTATGTTGCCTTCGGTTTGGCGACGGAGGCCTGGCAGGTGTGGGGCCTGTTCGTCGCGTATGGTCTGTTCTACGGATTCACCGAGGGCGTGGAAAAAGCGGTGGTGGCGGACTTCGTGCGGCCGGAGGTTCGCGGCGCGGCCTACGGGCTGTATTCCTTTGCCGAGGGCGTTGCGAAGTTTCCCGCGAGCCTGCTTTTGGGGGTTCTCTATCAGGAGTTCGGCGCGGCGGTGGCGTTCGGTTTCGGCGGCGCGTGCGCGGCCCTGGCGAGCGTGCTGCTGGTTATGCTGCTCGGGGCGCGCCGAAAGGCGCCCGGCCCGGTCGCAATGTAACACGTCGGCCGGACCAGAAGGTCATGGGCCGCGCGTTCGGCGGCGGCCGCCGCATGCCCATCGCCCAGCGGTATAAGTCTGGAAATCGGCGCGGGCGTTAGGTGGCGAACGGCTGAGCCCATCGCCGCCAGGTGAACAGCGAATACGAAATATCGAACGCCGGACGGCGAATATCGAAGTCGCCGGTGGCGGGATACATTGCGCATGGCTGATATGTTGGCGGGCAATTTGGGGTGGAATTTGGGCCGATTTGGGCGATTTGGGGGGCCGAATCGGGCCTGGCGCTAGCGCCAAGGGGATTTGAGAGCCGAAATGTCAAGATGGGCAAGGCGCTTTCGGGCGCCTTTTTTGACTTTTTTCGCGTTTTTGGCGGAATTGGGCCCGAATTGGCGCTTTTTAACCCCCTTTTTGTCCCCTACGCATGCCGATGCGATGATGCGTTCGCGTGCACGTTTCGGCCCTTCCCATCGGCCCTGCTCCATGCGTCCGTCGGCCCCAGACTGCCAAAATGGCAGGGGCGTTGCACAGGTTCTATCAACTCTCGGGACGAAGAATACGAACCACCTCTTCCTGCTCGGCCTCGACGGCCACGTCAAGCGGGGTCTGGCCGTACCAGTTCGTTGCGTCCCGGTTTGCCCCGTGGGCCAGGAGCAGGCGCACCACCCCTGCTTTCCCGTTCTCCGCCGCTTCGTGTAAAGGAGTCCTCTCCCGGTCGTCTTTCACGTTAACGTCGGCACCTGCCGCGAGAAGGATGCGCACCACCCCTGCTTTCCCGTTCTCCGCCGCTTTGTGTAAAGGAGTCTTCTCCCGGTCGTCTTTTACGTTAACGTCGGCGCCTGCGGCGAGAAGGACGCGCACCACGTCCTCGTGGCCATCAGCCGCTGCGAAGTGCAAGGGTGCCCTCTCGCCGCGGGCACCGCTTGTCATCGCGTTGGGGTCGGCGCCCCGATCGATAAACAATTTCACGACATCGGCGTGACCGCGCCATGCGGCCTCATGCAATGGCGTGATTCCGGCCCGAGGATCGCCCGCGTTCAAGTCGGCGCCGTGGTCAAGCAGAACGGCGCAAACGTCTTTGCGCCCCGGGTCGCCGGCGACAAGATGCAGCACCGTTACGCCGAGATTAGGAAGCCTGGCGTTCACGTCGGCCCCGTGCTCAATGAGACGGCGTGCGACAGCGGCGTTTTGAGCCATGGCGAGAGGCGTCAACCCGAGATTGGTTCGTGCATCAACCGTCGCACCAGCGCGACACAGCGCCTCCACCGTCTCCTCCCTCCCGCTCGCTGCGGCGGCATGGAGGGGGGTGAGGCCGCCGACCATTTTGGCATTCGGGTCGGCTCCACGAGCAAGGAGCAATTCCACGACCTCGGCTTGGCCCTGTCCTGCGGCCGTATGTAAAGGAGTCGTGCCGTCGACCGGGTCCGAAGCCAGAGGGTCGGCGCCGCCGTCAAGAAGAACTTCACATACATCTTTGCGCCCCAACCCGGCGGCGGAGTGTAGCGGGTTTCTGCCC
>DATLBA010000058.1:0-14981 GCA_035527275.1 Phycisphaerae bacterium | reverse complement strand
GTGGATGCGCTCGATGGACTTGGCCAGGACCGCCCGCACGCCGAGGAACCGCGGGCACAGGGCGGCATGTTCGCGGCTCGAGCCCTGGCCGTAACTTTCGCCGGCGACGATGAAGTTGGCCTTGCCCGCGTCGCGATTGGCGGCGGCGCGCGACGCGAACGCCGGGTCAACGCGGCTGAAAACGTGGTCGGCGTATTTCGGCACGTTGCTTCGGTAGATGGCGAGCCCGCCGGCCGGCATGATGTGGTCGGTCGTGATCTTGTCGCCGACGACGAGGGTCACCGGGCCGGCGAGGCGGTCGGGCAGGGGCTCCATGGGCGGCGGGCCGACGAGATTCGGCCCGCGGAACACCTCCACCGAGGCGGGGTCCTCGGCGGGCGGAAGAATCATCGAATCGTCGGTCACGAAACGCTCCGGCTCGGTCACTTCGGGATAGGGGACGCCGAGGTCCCGCGGATCGGTCATTTCGCCGGTCAGCGCGCACGCGACGGCGGTTTCGGGGCCGACGAGATAGACCCGGGCGCTCTTGGTGCCGCTTCGGCCCTCGAAGTTGCGGTTGATGGTCCGGACGCTGACGGCGTTCGTCCGGGGGGCCTGGGCGGCGCCGATGCAGAAGCCGCAGGCGGCTTCGTCGAGCCGCGCGCCTGCCGCCAAAAGATCGAACACGGCGTCGGTGCGGGCGATGGACTCGAGCACCTGCCGCGACCCCGGCGCCACGACGAGGCCGACTTCCGGCCGGACCTTGCGGCCTTTCAGCAGCGCCGCAACGGTCATCAGGTCGCGGTAACTTGAGTTCGTGCAGGACCCGATGCAGACCTGGTTCACTTTGAGGCCCGCCGTTTCGCGCACGGTCTTGACGTTGTCCGGCGAATGGGGGCAGGCGACCATCGGCTCGATGTCGGCTAGATTAATCTCGATGGTCCGGTCGTAGGCGGCGCCGTCGTCGGCCGCCAGGGGGCGCCAGACGTCCTCGCGGCCCTGGCTTTTCAGGAACCGGCGCGTGACCTCGTCGGAAGGGAAGAGGCTGGTCGTGACGCCGAGTTCGGCGCCCATGTTCGTGATGGTCGCCCGTTCGGGGACGGTGAGCGTTTCGACCCCCGGGCCGCCGTATTCGATCGCCCAGCCGACGTTGCCTTTGGTCGTGAGGATCGAAAGGAGTTTCAGGATGACGTCCTTGGCGGCGACGAACGGTTGAAGTTTGCCGGGGAGTTCGACGCGCAGCACTTTCGGGCACACAAGATAAAACGGGCGGCCGGCGATGGCGCAGGCGACGTCGAGGCCGCCGGCGCCGATGGCGATCATCCCCGCACCGCCGCAGGTGGGCGTGTGGCTGTCGGCGCCGAGGAGCGTCTTGCCAGGGGCGCTGAACCGTTCCAGGTGGACCTGGTGGCAGATGCCGTTGCCCGGTTTGGAGAAAACCATGCCGTGCCTGGCGGAGAAGGTCCGCAGAAACTCGTGGTCGTCGGCGTTCTCGAAACCGAGTTGCATCATGTTGTGGTCCACGTAGTTGACGGAGAGGTCGGTGGCGAGCGGCGGAGCGCCCATCGCCTCATACTCCATCATCGCCATCGTGCCGGTGATGTCCTGGGTGAGGGTCTGGTCGATGCGGACGCCGATCTCAGCGCCCGCTTCGAGGCGGCCGTCCACGAGGTGGGCTTCGAGGATTTTGTGCGTCAGCGTCTTGGCCATGAAGTGGATTCCTTGCGTTTCGGTCTAGGGGGGATTATAAGGCGGGCGCACGGGCCCCTCAAGGCGAAAGGAGGCTTGGCCGGACGCCGCGGGTGGGGCGGATGCTATGACAGGCGTTCTATTTTGATGACGCGCGGGCGGTGGCGTTTGGCGAATCGCCGCTCCTCGGTCACGGCCCCGGCAAAGCACAGGACAGCCAGTGCGACTCCCGCCGCCAGACCCGCCCCTTCCGGCCCGAGTCCCGTGGCCTCCTGGAGCCGCGTCCACTGGCTGCCGATGACCAGGCCGGCGACGAGGGCGACGAGCGGCAAGCCGAAGACCAGAAGACTGGCTCGCCACGGGCCGGGCGTCGGCACCTCGACGGTCACTCGGTCCCCCTCGGCGAGGTCGTCTGCATCCACCCACAGGACGAATCGGTGTTCCCCCATTGGTTTGCAGGCATGGCAACCGGCGCACTGTTTGCCCGTGGGCCGCTGGATGCTCACGGCCGCCCGGTTTTCGGAAATCCGAATGACCGTTCCGGTCTCTTGCATCGTTGCGCCAGGTTGGGGTCGGGCCGGCATTTCACATGCGGCGGCGCCGGCGCGGTTTGGACGGCTTCAGGGATCGAATTTTCTTCACTTGCCGCGTCAGCACGCCGTGGGGCGCCTCGGCGCCCAGCGCCAGCAGCAAAACGGTTCCGAGCGGTCCGTCCGAGGTGAGGACGATGTGGCGCGACGTGGGCGTCTTGACGCCCGGAATCGAACTCTCGTGTCCGGTGATAAACAGGCGGGCGCCGACGCCTTCGGCGAATCGGTCAGCGCTTCTTTGGTCGTGGTGGCGGCCCCAGAGGAGTTCGTACAGGCTGGAGCCGGTCTCGAAGTCCTCGGCCGTCAGCGGCCGGTTGAAAATGCTGTAATCAAAATGGGCCAGCGCGCCGGGCTTGGGCGTCGAGTGGCTGATGAAAACGCCGTGTGCCGTCCGCGCAGCAATCGGCAGGGCGAGCAGAAACCGCCGGTAGGCCTCATACACCTCAAGCCACCGGTTGTCATAGACGTTTGCGATGCCTTTGCGGAACTGTTCGCTGACGGAGCGGCCGGCCTTCGTCATGGTCGCCCCCATCAGTTCCCCGAGATCGTGATTCGAGAGGAGCAGATGGACCTGGGACTTATAGCGGCACTTCAGCGAAGCCGCCTCTTCCAGCAGCCGGAAACTCTGGTCGCCCCCTTTGCCGTCGTCCGGGCCGCCGTGAATCAGTTCCTGAAGGATTAAGTATCGGTCTCGATGGCGATGCAGGCAGGCCCACTTGAGGATGCGTTCGAGGTTCTCGCGGTCGCCGTGGAGGTCGCCGACGATGACGGCGTCGCCGGCGGGGGGGAGATGGACGACGTTGCCCCGGCGCAAGGGGTCGCGCTGGCAGAGGATGGCGGCGCGGTCGAGCCGGTCGCTGATCTCGCCGACGTTCAGTTCCGTCTCGTCGAGGATAATGTCCCAGTCGTCCGGCGGCTGTTCCAAGGAGAACCCCCTTTCGCTTGGGCGGTCGCTACGGCCGGGGCCCGCGCCCGTCCAGATACGCCTTTCGCACCTCCCAGAGAAACGTTTTCATCGGGAATTGATTGCCGGGACACGCCGTGTTTTTCAATTCGCCGTGTCCCACGATGTTCGCCAACGGGATCCGGTACCGTGCCGCAAGGGCTACGACCAGCGCTTCGAGGCTTGCCATCTGCGCAGCCGTCGGCTGCTCGCGGTCAAAGTGGCCGATCAGGCAGATGCCGATGCCATCGGTGTTGAATTCCGGGTGGCCGTGCACCGCGCAGTGGGCTCCGGGGCGCTGCTCAATCCATCTCGCCGTGGCGGTAATCCGGCCGTCGCGGGTGCCGGCGGCTCGGCCGTTGTTAATCAAAAAATGGTATCCTGCGTCTTCGTGGAACCGCTGGCGGTGCCACCGGTCAATCGCCTCCGGCGTTGCGGACCACGTGGCGGAGTGATGGATGACGATGTGCCGCCACCGGTGCTCGGTTGCCATCCTGCTCGGCCAAACGAGCGCTTCGAGGGAGGACGACTCGGCCGGCGGTTCGGGGGTCGGCGACGAGGCACCCGCCCGGTCGTTCAGGACCGACATCGTAATCCAACATGCCAGCCCGACCAGCACCAGGGCCGCCACCAGAAGCATCCAGACGCGCACCATCCGCACGAGGTTCACCGGCCCGGTCTTCTCCGGGACTTCGGGTGCCGGCGGTTCCATCATCGATACCCTCCCTCCGCGCAGCCGGTCGGACGACTCTGGTGTGATTATAGCGGCTGCCGACCAAGCCGTCCAGAGCGCGGCGGAGATTGGCCTTCGCTCCGCTTTACCCCGGGCGAGGGGTGGATTCAGGGCTGGACATTGGGGGTTGGCCTGGGGAAAATGGTTGACCCCGCAAGAGCGGCGCCGTTCATGCCGGTTTCCGTTTTCGACTGGCGGGTGGGTTCGGCGGCTCTTAGGGGAGCAAGGGTTTCTTCGCCTTCGGCGGTCGTTGAAGTAGAGATGCGGCAGCGGTTTGCCGACAATGACAGTGAAAGATGCGCATTCGGCTGACAAGGGTTCTTCTGGTTGGGCTTTGCCTCGCCGCCTTGGGCGGCGGTGGGGCCGTGTGCGCCGCAGAGGGCTTCGGCCTGGCGGCCTTACGCGAAAAGGTAGGGCCTTGCACCTGCCTGGTGACGGCCCAGAACGCGCTCGGGCTTCCACTCGGCTACGCCACGGGCTTTCTCATCGGCAAGGGGCGCTTCGTCGCGACCGACCTGGCGACGCTGGCTCAGCCGGGGGTCGTCCGGGCGGTTCTGCGGTTTGATGACGGGGTGGAGGAGGTGGCTTGGGAGTTCGGCCTGGCCGACCCGGTCTTGGGCGTGGCGGTCATTCGGCGGGAAGAGAATGCCCTGGAGCGATCGGGCCTGCACCTCTCGCCGCAACCCGTGAATCCGGAGGAGGGCCGTCCGGTCGCCGCCGTCGGCTGGCAGTGGGGCGACCGCATGCAAGTCGGGAGGGGGCAACTGAGGGATGGGCTGTCGGCTCGCGAACTGGCCGAAGTAAGCGGGACCGCCGCACCGATAAGGGACGTAAAGTTCCTTGGATTTAACTCACCGGTGCTGGAGGGAACAGCGGGGGCGCCGGTCGTCGATGGCGCCGGCGACGTCGTCGGGATGCTTCTTCCGGTCAAAGCCTCGCCGCAAGACGTGACCGTCGTGGTGCCGGCCGCAGCGCTGAGAGAGGCGCTCCTTTCGGCGAAACCGGAACTGAAGTGCTTTCCGGATCTGCCTGAGCCTCTCTGGCCGGTTCAGGTTCAGCAAGTGGCCGGCAAGCCGATACACCCGGGCCTCGTCGGTCGGTCCGTGCGGGCCTGCAAGACCCGATTGCGTTGTCCGCGGTGCAACGGGAGCGGTCAGGTGTCGGAGAAGCGGTTCAGTCACTGGGAGCGTGTCGGCGGGATGAGCCGGGCGGTTTACAAGATGGTGCCGGTCACCTGCCCGACGTGCCAAGGCGAAACGGCCGTTTGGAAAGACGCGCACTACGCGAGTCTTGCCACCATCGGGGAGCAGGGCACGCAACTGGTCTATGGCCCGGGGGTCGAGGCGCAGACCCGGGCGGCCGTGCGCGGCCAGGTCGCCGAGTTTCTGGGAGGTTTGAGCAAAGTCGGTGAACGATTTCGCAGGCAGTTTGATGCGGCCGGTGCGGCAGCCGTGGCGAAAGCAGAAGATGAACTGCCGGTGGGTCTCGTCCTCTATGCCCAGGTCCGCGAAACCGTTGACGGCCCGGACGGCAGGTACACGTTGCTCGCGCCGCACTGGTCGTCCGTTCTGTTTGTCGTGCGGCACGAGACATTTGGTCCGACCTCGGACGAAATCGTCCATGTTCCCGATGCGACATGGAGGTATGGAAAGTGGCTCGTGCTGGCCGGCCGGGCCGAAAAGAAACTCGCGCTGCCCGGCCGCGAACTCATCTACTTCCGGCCCGCCGCCTGGGCAAGCGGACCCCATCTCGGGGACGCGCCCAGTCGGCCCCCCAACCCGCAGCCGCTGCCGCCGCTCTACTCACTGCCGACGAGGGCCAAAAAGGAGACGCCCAGGCCCGGCACGGAACCCAAACCACCGAAAACCGTCACGGTTACAAAACCGCCCGAACCGGGCAAGGAAACCACGAAGCCTCCTGAGAAGAAGCCTGAGAAAAAATCGGAGGGTGACGGCGAGCCGGACTTCTTCGGCCTGTAGCAGGGGAAACGAGGTTCGGAGACGATTCATATAAGCAGGTTGCATCGCACCCCGCGCGGGTGCGTAGATTGAAACACATAGGCAGGTCGCTATCGGATGAGTCATGCGGACGCAGGGACCGTCGAACGCAAAGCCCGGGCGCGCCGGTCTGTCGCAACGGCGCTGGCGCGTTTGACGCCGCGCCGCCGCCGGTCGGCCGGCGTCGCCGTCGCCCAGCGTCTGGCCGACCTGGCGCCCGTCCGCGAGGCGCGGACGCTCATGGCATTCCTGTCGCTCCCGACGGAGGTCGACACGTGGCCGATCATCCGGTGGGCGTGGGACGAGGGCAAGCGGGTGGCGACTCCTCGTATCGAACCGCCACCGGCAGGCGGCGACCTGTCCCTTGCCGGGCGCGAGATCGTGCCGGTCGTTCTCGAGCCGGCCGAGGTGGACGGCGCGGCGGCCCATCCGGCCGTGCGTCCGGGGGCCCTGGGCATCCTGGAAGTGCCCGATGCGGATCCAATTCCGGTCTGCGAGATTGATGTGGTCCTTGCCCCGTGTCAGGCGGTGGACCGGTCGGGCAACCGGCTGGGCAAAGGCGGCGGATTTTACGACCGCTTCCTCGCGCGGCCGGACCTGCGAGCCTGCATCATCGCCGTCGCGTTTCAGGAGCAGGTCCTGGATGAGGTCCCCGTCGGCGAGGGGGACCGCCCCGTGCCAATGGTGGTGACCGACGCGGAAGTGCTTTCGTTTGAATGACCGCCGGCCCCGGCGGCGACATTGTATCTTGGGTTGTGAAGGAGCAAGATGCCCATGACAAATCTCGGACGAGTTGTGGTCACGGTTTTCGCGGCCCTGGTTTTAGTGACGGTCACAGCGGTGGCCGTTCATTTCCTCAAGAAGCCGAAGCCGCCGCCGCCGGCGATCGTGGAAACGCCCGTCGGGGATTTGGGCGGCGACCAGGCGGGCCCGGCCCGAGCCGGCGAAGAGACCGCGGATGATGCCGGCCCGCAAAGGGCGGATGACCAGCCGGAGCCGCCGGCCGCCGACCAGGAACCCGCCGGTCCCGGCGAGGCACCCGCCGACGAGGGACTTGCTCTATTCGACGAGGGCCGCCTCGTCGAAGCCCAGAAGCAACTGAGCCGCGCCCTCCGCGCAGGCGTCGGCGGACCGAAAGGCCGCGCCGTCCGCGATGCCCTGGGCCGCTGCGCCGATGCGCTCCAGTTGGCCCCGCGCCGCCATCCCGCCGATACGTATGCGCGCTCCTACGAGGTCGTCCCCGGCGACACGCTGACCGCTATCGGGCAAAAGTTTCTTGTGCCTTACCAACTGATCATGCGGGTCAACCGCCTGGAGTCAACGCGCATCATCGCCGGACAGACGCTCAAGGCGATTCAGGGGCCGATTCACCTTGAGATCGTCAAAAGCCGCTACGAACTTCGGGCCTGGCTCGACGAGGTCTGTCTGGGGGCCTATCCGGTCGGCCTGGGCATCGAGAATTCGACGCCCGAAGGGACCTTCGTGGTCGAACAGAAGATCGTGAACCCGCCGTATCAGCCGCAGCACAAGCCGCGCTCTGAGTTTCGAGATGCGGGGGCGCCCGACAATCCCCTGGGCTCCCGCTGGATCGACATCGGGAACCACTACGGCATCCACGGCACGATTGAGCCGTCCAGCATCGGCGGCGCCGTCTCCGAGGGGTGCATCCGCATGCACAACCGCGACGTTGAAGAGGTTTACGACTTCGTCGTGCCGGGCGTCAGCAAGGTCGAGATCCGGCCGTAAAACTTGGTGTCGGGCGGTCGCTGGCCGTATAATAGAAAGGAGGCGCGGGCAGGTAGGCCGTCGTCCACTGCCGCGCCGAGGAGAAAACGGTTTCTCGATTCCTGTCGGGTCGCGTGCCATGACAACGCTGACTGATTACCGGCCATACTACCAGGTCCGGGCGAGCGTCGAAGCCGTCCGCGGGCGGATTCAGTCGCTCCGAGTGGCCGAGGGGTTCCTTGCCTTTGCGACGGTTCTTTGCGGGGCGGTGCTCGTTGCGACGCTGATCCAGGGCTTTCTCTGGTTCGGCTCGGCGGGCCGCCTCGTCCTCCTGCTCGCCGGATCGGCCGCCGTGGGCATCTCGTTCTGGCGGCATGTGATCGCGCCGCTCCGCCACAATCCGAACGAAAAGGAAGTGGCCCGATTCATCGAGACGCGCCTGCCTGAACTCGGCAACAGCCTCATCAACACGATTCTGCTTACGGAACGGGCGCACGAATGGTCGCCGACGCTGATCCAGATGGCGGTGGGCGAAGCGGCCGCCGGCGCGCGGGGCGTGGACCTGAAGCGTGCCGTCAGCGCCGACAGGGCCAAACGTTGGGCGCTGGCGGCCGGTGTCGCCGCGCTTCTCCTGGGCGTGTTTGTCGCCATGTCCTATCGGCGCTTCTCCTCGGCGGGCCTGCAGGTTCTCAGCCCCTTCGACACCGGCATCGCCGCGGTCGGCTCGGCCCGGATCCTCTCGGTCGAGCCGGGCTCGACAGAAGTGAACAAGGGCGAATCCTTGCTCATCCAGGCGGTCATCGCCGACCCCGAAGGCCGCCGCTACGACGGATTCGTCGAGATAACGCAAGACGCCTCCGGAGGCACCCAGCGCAAGCCTTTGGCCTGTGTGTCCGGGCGCCTCGACCGCTTCACGTATCGGCTTCCCCAGGTGCTTCAACCGTTCACCTATCGGGTGAACATCGGCGGGACGGAAAGCCGGCGCTTCACGGTCACGCTGCGCGAACCGCCGCTGGTCCGGCGAATTGACGTGTGCTACACGTATCCGGGCTACACGGGCCTTGAGCCGCGGACCATCACGACGGGCGGCGGCGAAGTCCGCTGCCTCGTCGGAACCCAGGTCGAGATGACGGTTCACGTCTCCGCCGCGGTCCAGGGCGGGAACCTCCTGTTTGGAAGCGGCAAGGTCCTGAAGTGTCTCCCCAGCCGCGACGGCCGGTCTGTGACGGGCCGATTCTCCGTCCTGGCCGATGACGCCTATCAGATTCGTTTCAGTGGCCGGGGACCCGCCGGCGCCGCGGTCGCCTATCGGATTGTTGCCCTTCCGGACGAGCCGCCTGCCATTGCCTTCACCCTGCCGCGGCGCGACGTCGTCGCCGGTCCCGGTGAAACGGTCAAGATGAGCCTGAGGGCCGCCGACCGCTACGGCCTCGGCGACGTCCGCCTCCTGGTTCAGTCCGACACGGACCCGTCGCCGAAGACGATCCGAACCTGGAAGCAGTTTCCCGACCCCAGGGAGGCGGTTCTCGATTACGCCTTCGTCGTGGATGCCGCAGCGTATCGCCCCGGCCGGACCATTACCTATTGGGCCGAGGCCCGCGACCGGCGCACCTACCAGGGCGGCGATACGCCCAAGGGGCCGAACGTGGCATCCACCGCGAAGTTCAAGATTGTTGTCGAGGACCGAAAGGCCGCCGCCGAACAGAAACTCGACCAACTCTCGCGCCTCTACGACCGGCTGCGCGAGATCCTGAAACACCAGGAAAGCGCCCGCGCCGACACGAGCGGCCTCGTTCAGAAAAAGGACCTCGAGGGCATGCGGTCCGCCGGCGGCGGGCTTGCCCAAGCCCAACGCGCCATCCGCGACGCCACTCTCGCCGTCATCCGCGAGGTCGTTTTCGACGACGACACCATACCGCTGAAGCAGACGCTGGAGATGCTGGCGGCGAACGAGATGGCCTCGGCCGTGGCGAAAGCGCGGGCGATTGCGGAACTTGACGGCACGCAGCGCCTGTCGGAGGCGCCCGCCCTCGCCGGCGCCCTGGCCGCCGACCAGGACGCCATCATCGCCGTCCTGCGGCGCCTCTTGGACATCGTGCCGAAACTCGCCGACGCGGTCCGCGAAGAAGAAAGTCGCCGCGACCCGTCGGACCTGCCCGCCGACACGCTGGCAAAACTCCAGGCCCTGCGCGACCACCTCAAGGAGTTCGTCGACGAGCAGAAGAAGGTCATTGAGGCCTCGAAGGAACTGGCGAAGCGGCCGGCGGACGATTTCACCGACGCCGACCAGAGGGAACTTGAGCGGCTCGATGCGGTCGAAGACGCCTGGGACAAGTTCCTCGCCGAACAGATTTCGGATCTCTCGAAAGTGCCCGACCTGGACGCCTCGAATCCCAGCCTCGTCCGCGAACTCATCGAGGTCAAAACCGACGTCGAAATGGCCGCCGACGCCCTCTCCAAGAAGGCCATGGACATCGTCGTCCCGCTCGAGGAACTCGGCATGGAAGGGGCCGAGGAGATCGTCGAGAACCTGGAGCGCTGGCTCCCCGACACGCCCGACCGCGAGAGGTGGCAGCAGGAAGAGGCGCTCGGCGACATCCAAGTGCCCCACGCCGAACTCCCCGAGCAGATGGAAGACCTCGTCGGCGAACTTCTGGAGGAGGAAGAAGACCTATTTGATGAGATCGAGGACATAACGAGCGCTGCCGCCGATTCGGCCGACAAGGGTGCCGGATGGGACGCCATGGATGGGCCCATCTCCAACTTCTCGGCCAAGGGCGTGACGGGCAACCGGCTGCCCAACACGAGCGAAGTGGGCGGCCGAAGCGGCGAAGGCCGCACCGGAAAATCCGGCGGCGAATTCGTCGAGGAAACCGCCACCGGCAAAGGCGGACGCCGCACCCCCACGCGCCTCTCGCCCGATGCCTTCAGCCAGGGCGAGGTCGAGGACACGAGCGAGGAGGCCCCCACCGGCGCGACCGGCGGCGGCAAAATCTCGGGCGCTGGGAGCGAAGGCCTCGAAGGCCCCGTCCCGCCGGAACTCCAGCGCCGCATGGGCGCGCTGGCCGGCCGCCAGGCCCAACTTAGGAACAAGGCCGAGGGCGTCCGGGCCGCGCTCAAGGTCCGAAACTATGACGCCTTCGCGCTCGACGAGACGATTGGCGAGATGCGGCGGATTCAGCGGGACCTTCTGGCCGGCCGCTACCAGAACGCGCTTCGGCGAAAGGACGTCGTCCTCGGCGGCCTCGAGGATACGAAGATGCTCCTTTCGGGCGAGATTCGCATCCGCCGCGACACGTCCAGCGCCCTTCCCACGCAGATTCAGGACGAACTTCTCGACGCCCTCGAAAAACCCATGCCGAAGGGCTACGAAGAATACCTCAAGCGCTACTACCAGCGCCTGAACGAGGGGTCCTGAGCCGCCGTTATTCTGCCGACCGCCTCAGCACCCGGAGAGCCGACGGGCGGAAACGCTTGCGCTACACGCTGTCGGTCACCCAGAAAGCGATAGCCGGCGCGGGCGAGGCGCGGTGGCCTCCGGAAGAACAGCAAGCACCGTGTCCGCCGGAGCCGCGGCCGGTTCCTTGGGCTCCAGTTTGTGAAGGCCGCCCGAACGGGCTGAAGCAACTCAGGGCTTTCCCGGAGCATTCTGGCAAGGAGGCCCTTCGGGTAAAGCATCAAGTAGGCGTTGGCCGCAATCGCCCGCGATTTATTCAAGATAAAGCGGAAGGCGCATCTGTTTTCACGCATGCGCCCCATATATGTGCAACGGCTGGGCACTGCCTTGGGGTCTCATGCCCAATCTGTCGGCAATCCCATGGCCCGGACAGTAGCAATACTTTACTCAGTAGGGACCGACGCGCCGGAGCGTGCGGCCAGTCCTCAGATAATGCACAGGAGGTGTTCCCTCAGGTTCTCGCGTGCCCGGGCCATGAGGCTCTTGACGGCCATCGTGCTGCAACCCAGTGTGCGGGCGATGTCCGCGTAACTCATCCCCTCGTACTTGCTCAGCACCACCGCGACCTGCTGCTTCTCGGGAAGTTGGCCGATGGCCTCCCGGACCTTTCGCCGAAGGTCCGTCTGCTGCATCGGTTGATCCGGGGCGTGCGCTTCGGGGCCGGCGGCGCCGCGAGGCATTTTCCCTGCGCCTCCCACTTGCTCCATCGACACGTTGTCACGGCGATGGGCCCTGGCCCGCCTCGCGTTGAGCCCCACGTTGGTGGTAATGCGAAACATCCAGGTGGTGAACTTCGCGGTCGGCCTATAGGTCCTCCCGGCGCGGTAGACCCGCAGAAAGACTTCCTGGGCCAGGTCCTCGGCCTCCGAAGCGTCGCCGCCGAAACGGTAAACCAGACGGATGACCCGGGCGTGATTGCGCTCGACCAATTCCTGGAAAGCAAGTTCGTCGCCCTTCTGAAACGCCAGCATCAGGGCGGCGTCATAATCGAGCACCGAGGCCTGTCGGCGTCTTTCATACCATTGTGTTGTGGCCGCTATGGCCTTTGCCATAACCAAGCACCTCGCCTCTTGCGCCGTGCGGGCCGCAAAATGGGCCAGTAGTCCCTCAAGAACCCGCTCCCGCCGTCCAGTAATATTACGAGTTCGAGGAGGTACTTCGCCAGAAAAAACCCGGACCTTGCCACCGTTCCGTTGAGGCCCGCGAACACCCCCTTTCATTCAAGTTTGGCGCGGGATGACTCGATAAACGATTTATGGACCAGGATGCCGCCGTGGCACACCAAGTCGATCAGGGAAGCGAGCCTTTGTATCGGATCGGCGAGGTCTCTGAGAAGGCCGGCGTCTCTCGGCAGGTCGTCAGCACCTATTGTATGTATGGCCTCCTGACGGAGGCCGCGCGGACGGCCGGCGGCCAGCGCCTCTTCGACGAAGCCACCGTCCGCCGCATCCGACTCATCCAGGACCTCAAACGGCACTATACGCTGCGCGAGATCCGGGAAATTTTCCTCCGCGACCGGCTCTAACCCACCTCACCCTCTTCCAACAGGCATAGCCTCAACAGGTTCAGCGCATACGTAGCCGAGCGCTCGCGCACGTGCGCGCGGTCGCCCGAGAAGACCTCGCAGAAAGTCCGCACGGCGTTGGCGTCGGCCAGAGCGAACCAAACTGTCCCGACGGGCTTGTCCGGCGTCCCGCCGCCGGGTCCGGCGATACCGGTCACCGCCACGGCGAAGTCGGCGCCGGCCCGGGCGCGGATTCCTTCGGCCATAGCCCGTGCCACCGGCTCGCTGACCGCCCCATGCTCGGCAAGCAGGCCCTCGTCCACGCCCAGCGCGCGGACCTTGGAGGCGTTCGAGTAGGCGACCACACCTTCCAGCAAATGGTCTGAGACGCCGGGGACGTTGACGAGCCTTGCGGTGACAAGGCCGCCGGTGCATGATTCGGCGACGGCCACCGTCGCGCCGCGCTTGGCCAACAGGGCGGCCACCGCGTCTTCCATTCGCGTTTCGCCCTCGCCGAACACCACTTGGCCGAGACGCTTTTTGATTTCCGCGGCGTCGGTCGCCAGCAGGCGGTCCACTTCCTCCACCGGACCTGTTGCGTGAATATGCACGTCAATCGTGCCCATGTGCACGGCCGTCGCCACTCGGGGGTGACGACCCGGCGCCATCAGGTCCGCCAGCCGCTCGCCGACCACGGACTCCGGCAGGCCGAACGTCCGGACGGTGCGCACCCCACCCCGATGTGCATTGGGGCCGGGTGGTATCTGTGCGCGCAGGCGCGGCAGCACCTGTTCCGTCAACATGGCGTGCATCTCGCCCGGCACGCCGGGCAAGCAGAAAACTTCGGCGGCGTTTAACCTCACGCGGATGCCCGGCGCGCTGCCTACCCGATTTGCGATGGGTTCCGCGCCGCGCGGGAGGAGGCCCTGCCGCCGGTTGGCTTCGCTCATCGCTCGACACCGGGAGGCGGCCCAGGTCTCGATCATCGCCACCGCCTCGGGGTGGGGTTCCAGCAGGGCGCCCATCGCCGCGGCCAGGCCGTCGCGCGTCCGGTCGTCCGGTGTGGGTCCGAGGCCGCCGGTGGCCACGACAACGTCGGCTTCCTCGGCGGCCGCTCTCAGGCTTTCGGCAATCGCCTGCGCATCGTCGTCCAGCGTTTCATGGCGGACGACCTCAATGCCCTGCGCTCCCAGGGCGCGGGCGATCTCGGCGGCGTGTGTGTCCAGTTGCAGGCCTGAAACCAGTTCGCTCCCGATGCTGAGAACCACGGCCCGCATAATCTGGTCCTACCGGCTAAAGTGGAAAAAGATGATGTCGCCGTCCTGGACGTCGTAGTCACGACCCTCGGCCCGCACGTGTCCTTCGGCCCGCGCCTGTTTAGCCGTGCCGGCCCCGCGCAGGTACTCGTATGAGACGACCTCGGCACGGATAAAGCCGCGGGCCATGTCGGTATGGACTTCGCCGGCCGCCTCAACCGCCCTCGTTCCGCGCGGCACGCTGCGGGCCGTCACCTCTTTCTCGCTGCACGTGTAAAAGGTAATCCGGTCCAGCGCTGCGCACACGCCGCGAAGCACGTCGATGGTATGAAAATGTTTCAGGCCCATTTCTTCCAGGAACGCGGGCCGGTCCTCCGGCGGCAGGGCGCCGATTTCGGCTTCGAGGGACGCGCAGAGGGCACGAAGTGGCTCGCCGAGGTCGGAGAACTCGGCCACCACTTTTTCGGGGGTTCCGGCCACCTCCTCGCCGGCGTTCAGGATGGTCAAGACAGGTTTTTCCGTTAGGAACGCGAAGCCCCGCACCATCTGCCGCTCAGACTCACTCTCGAGGCAATCGTGCAGGGGCTTTTCGGCCTCCAGGGCCTCCTGGCACCGCTTGAGAAGTTTCAGTTCCCGGCGATGGGCGTCGCAGTCCGGAGTCGGCTTCTGGATCTGCTTTTCGAGTTTTTCAATGCGGCGGAGGATAATGTCGAGATCCGCCAAGAGGAATTCGCTGAGCAGGAGGTTCCGGTCGGCGCGGGGGTCGATGCGGTCCAGGGGGTGTGGGGCCCGGTCGCTTTCGAACGCCCGTAAAACCAGCGCCAGCGCATCGGCGCGGCGCAGGTGTTCCATGATGGCCGTGTTCTGCGAGGCGAGGTCCGCGCGGCCCGGGGCGAGGCCGGGCAAATCGAGCCACTCGATGTGAACGGGCGTTTGCTTCGGCGCACCGTATAGTTCGACAAGCCATTGGAGCCGCTCATCCGGCACGGAGACCGCCGCGCGGTTCGGATGGTCGGGGCGAGCGGGATGGGCGGCGGAATCGACCGCACCCTCGCACAGAGCATTGAACAGGCAGGTCTTTCCCGAAGCCGCTAAACCGGCCAGTGCC
>DATLBA010000057.1:0-3820 GCA_035527275.1 Phycisphaerae bacterium | reverse complement strand
CACCTCGAACATCTGCCACGCCTTCACCGGATCGAAGGCGTCGTCATGCTTGAATCGCTCGACGCCCAGGATGCGGTTCGCGTCGGCGACGTAGATCGGGCGGATCTGAATGATCCCCCGGGCGTCCTCGTCCTTCTTCCAGGCCTTCGGATCGCCGCCCGATTCGACCGTCTCGATGGCTGTCCGCTCGGCGGGCGCGAGCGCTTGCAAAATGATGGGCGGCTGGCCGGTTAACCCCACGGGTTTTACCCCAGTCACGGGAACCGTCTCGCAGCCGCCCATCATTTCATCCAGACCAGAGGCGAGGTGTGCGGCCAGCGTTGCACTGACCTTGGATGCGTTCTGCATACTACCTGCCAGCGTCGCATCGGGGGGCAGTTCCACCACAGGGATGTCTCTTCCCTGCCACGCACGTCTGCCCGCCTCTGGTTCCTTCGCTTCCGCCCGCGTCTCGCATCCGTGCAGCAGCGCCATCACTGCCAGCAGCACCACGACCGCCAGGGCCGACGCGACGGTCGACGCCGCGACGGGGTTGTCCCGCGCCCATGCCCGCACATTCCCCCACAGCGCCCGGAAGGGGCCGGTCTCTTTGCGCGGGTCCATCTGGCGCCACCGTTCCATCGCGGTTTGTTCACGAAAAGCAAATGCGGCGGATTTCACTTTTGGCCCAAGGAGGCACGCACTTATCAATCTATTCAGCATCTGTTCCATAAAGGCTTCGTGGCCGATTCTCTCCGGCACATTTTTCCTTCGCCACCAGCATTGCATCCGCAACCACAGCGCCCGCAGCGGACCGATGGGGAGGCGGCGAGCCCGCCTCATTCTTCTGATTTCCTTCAGTTCGTCTCGATGTTCGGCCCGAACCTCGGCTATCGTGCGCAAATTCCGAATATCAAATGCAGATATTTTCCCCCTCACCCGGTCCAGTTGCTCTTGGGCCTTCCGCGCCGCCTCGGCCTGTGCCGGAGTTCGGATTTTTTCGATGGACCATCCGGGGGGGAGGAGGACGAGGAAATCTTCCGGCAAGTCTCCCGCGCGCAAGAGCGGCTGCTCAAGAGACCACCACGTTGCTATCCATTCTTTCGCCCGCCGCAAAAGGTTCATGGCTTCTCCCCTTCGGCCATGCTCAGGGCCCGTGGCTGATTCCCCGCGATCCGGTTAAGGTCCGTCAGCGCCCGCGCCTCCATCCGCCGCGCCTCCGCCGCCCTTTCGGCGGCCTGGGCGATCCGTGCCGGCAGGGCAGCGAGTTTTTCTTCCGCCGTCATGTTCCGCTCGCCCCCGCCCTTCATCCGTCCACCAACACCCCTGCCGGGTTCGACAGGTACTTGGCCGGGGCGTCGAGCCCCGGCACGAGTCGCGTCACCACGGCATCCCAATCCGCCCCGATGGCGCGGCGTCGCCCCTTGCGGCGGATGGAAATGCGCCGCCCGTCCAGCGTGATGCGCACCGGCACCCGCCGCTCCAGCGGCCCGAGTTCGATCTCCAGGTCCACATCAACCGCCCCGCCGTGCTTCGCCGCCTGAATCGCCATGTATCAACTCCTTCCCTCGTGGAAAACCGGAACCTCTTGCACGTTCGCCAGAGCCGCCTCGCACGTCGGGCACCGGCGGTTCTCCCATTTCGGCCGCGAGGACCGAAAGGTCCGCCCGCACTTCAGGCACGTCCTCGGCGTCGCCCGGCCCGCCGCCCGGGCCGTCGCCCCTCCGGCCTTTTTCCGTAGCGCCCATTGATACTCGCCCATGCACGAGCGGCAATAGGACTGCCGCCCGTCCGGGCTCCTGGCGTTTCGCCAAAACGCCTCCAGCGGCAACCGCCTATTGCATCGCGGACATCGTTTCAGGGCCGTCACATCCGACCTCCTCGTGCTTCGCCGCCCGCGGTCCGCCCCAGGATCCGATCCGTTTCCTTTTCTCCCCACTCCGTCCACTCGCGCTCGGCCTCTTCCAGCCGGCCGATCACTCCCTCTGCCAAGCGCAGACGGTCCCGCGCCTCTGCCCAACGGAAATCATCCCCCGCTTCCCTGGCCGCCCGGAGGTGCCCGCGGAACTCGTCGGTCATCGCCAGCATCGCCACCGCCCGCGCCTGGGCCTCCGCGCCGATCTTGGTCATGGCCCCCATACCTCCCCGCAGACTAGGACCTGCCTAAGCCCCGCCCCAATCGGCACTTATCGCCAACCGCTTGCCTTCCGCCCATTTGTGGGCTATACTTTCCATGCGAAAAAAGAGGGGACCCCCGTAGCCGTGGCCGGGGAAAGGGTTCGGCCCGTGCTGACAGGGGGCCCCGTGAAAGGGACGGATCCGCCGGGGGGAGGGCGGGACCCGTCCACGTCTTGAGCAAGTGGTTCCCCTCCCCGCGATGGCGGGCACCATTCGGCGGCGAAACGGCCGTAACGAATAGGGAGGGGAACCCAGAGAGCGGGGAAAGAAAAGCCGGTCGCCATCGTGCCGATCCATCGGTGCCCTTTCGCTAGGTAGAGTATCGTCTACCGGCGTGGCTTTCGTCAAGGAAAAAAGGACAAAAAGGGAAGATTTTTCCCCAGGGGTGGATTCGTGCCTAAGTGCCCATTTGGCCTAAGGTTAGAGAGCCTGATTCGCGGCAAGAAAAAAGATTTTGCCGCGGAGATCGGCATTTCCGCGAAGCAGTTGTCCAACATCTTGAGCGGCCGGACGCCCCCGAGCCGCCTCCTCATCAAGCGGATCGCCGACCTTTTTCATATCAACGAACGTTGGCTCGAAAGCGGTGAAGGACTGATGCAAGGTGCCCGCGTGCCCATTGTCGGCCGGACGACGGGCGGCTCGTTGGCCGAGGCCAAGCCGGGCGACGAGGACCTCGTCACCGAACGGATCGAGGCCCTCGAAGGCGC
Source organism: Phycisphaerae bacterium (assembly GCA_035527275.1). Classification (GTDB taxonomy): domain Bacteria; phylum Planctomycetota; class Phycisphaerae; order FEN-1346; family FEN-1346; genus DATLBA01. The sequence goes on along the minus strand of DATLBA010000057.1, from coordinate 956 downwards.
CGCCCAGGTCGTGCGCCTTGACATCGCCGGCCTGCGCGTTACGATCCGGGTCGAACCGTTGGACGCGAAAGGGGAACAAACATGAAGTCCATGCTTCTTGTGGCCGCAGCCCTGGTCCTGGTGTTCTCGGGCCCCGCGTGGACCGCCGAAGGTCCCGGGCCGGAACCGGCCGACGAGGCCATCCACCGTCTCGAGGCCGAGGTGCGGATGCTCCGGGCCACCGTCGCCTCCCTCGTCAAGGAGAACGCGGCACTGAAGGCCGAGGTGGCCGCCCTACAGATCGGCACCACCGCGCCGATACCCGTGCCCGTTGAGAAAGACAAGGCCCCTGAGCCGCAAAAAATCGTCCGGTTCTACGAGCCGAAAGATTTTGTCGTCGGCGCCGTCGGGCGATTCCACCTGGCCGTGCGGGTCGAACAGATGCTGGGGCCGACGGCGGCCGTCTACAGCATGCCCGTCTACGAACCTTCCGGCTATGCCAACCGCCCGCCCGTTCTTCGCGGACGTTGGCGATTTCTTCTGCAGGATTTTCCGACGGCCGGCCTCGTCGACGGGATGGACCGCCCGCTGGACACGGTCTTTGTCGTTCGGGGCACCCGCACGCTTGACCTGGCGACCGGCGGCACGGAAACGGTTTTCGTTCTCGCTCCAGCCGCACCCACCGCCGCCCCGTAGCCGCCCCGTAGCCGCCCCGACCGGCCCTGGGGGCGGGGATCCTGCCGGACAGGGGAACGAGAACTGGCGGGGTGCCCGGTGACCCGCAGGGGATTTTCAGGGGTGGTCCGGGCGCCCGGCCGGAGAGTTCGGATTTTGTATGGTCACCACTGTGGTCACCACGTCCGGGCCGCACCATGCCGCACTATGCCGCATGATGTCATACTTGACGGGAGCCGCCTCCGCACCTAACCTCTTGTCGTTGCCGTACTTTGTCGCACCATGCCGCATGATGCCGCACC
>DATLBA010000056.1:0-2296 GCA_035527275.1 Phycisphaerae bacterium | reverse complement strand
TCCGCAATCCGCAATCGGCGTCAGTCGCCGTAGCCGTCCGGGTGCGAGGAGTGCCAGCGCCAGGCGGTCTCGATAATGCTCTCGAGGTCCGGATACTTCGGCCGCCACTCCAGGTCGTGGATGATCTTGTCGCTGGAGGCGACGAGTTCAGGCGGGTCGCCGGGGCGCGGCGGGCCTTCCTCAACGGGGATGGGCCGGCCGGTGACTTTGCGGGCGACCTCGATCACCTCGCGGACGCTGTAGCCGTTGCCGTTGCCGAGGTTGTACCACGTGCCCTTGCCCGGCTCGATGGCGTCCATGGCGAGGACGTGGGCCTGAGCGAGATCATAGACGTGGATGTAGTCGCGGACGCATGTGCCGTCGCGCGTCGGATACTCCGTGCCGAAAATCTGGACATTCTTGCGTTGTCCGAGGGCGGCCTGCAGGACGATGGGCACCAGATGGGTTTCGGGGTCGTGGTCCTCGCCGAGCATCCCGTCGGGTGCGGCGCCGGCGGCGTTGAAATAGCGCAGGCTTGCGTACCCCAGGCCGTAGGCGCCGGCATAGAAGGCGAGGGCGTTCTCAAAGTCCAACTTCGTCTGGCCGTAGGCGTTGATGGGTTTCTGAGGGTGGTCCTCGGGGATAGGGACGCGCTCGGGGACGCCGTAGATGGCGGCGGAGGAGGAGAAGACGATCCGCCTGACGCCCGTCCGCCGCATCGCCACAAGCAGCCGCAGGCTCGCAATGACGTTGTTGGCGTAATACTTCTCGGGGTTGATCATGCTCTCGCCGACGTAGCAGTGGGCGGCGAAGTGCATGACGCAGTCGAAGCGGCCGTCGAGCGCCTCGACGAGGGTCGCGGCATCCATCAGGTCGCCTCGGGTGAGCACCTCGTCGGGGACGGCGGCGGCGTGGCCCTCGGAGAGATTGTCATAGACGCGGACCGCGTGTCCGGCCTCCAGGAGGAGCCGCACGACGTGGCTGCCGATGTAGCCGGCCCCGCCGGTCACGAACACTTTCATGGATCCATCTCCTCTTGCCGCTTGCCCGCCGACTTCTCCGCCATAGCCCTGCGGATTATGGCGGAGAAGTCGGCGGGCAAGCCGGGTTGGCCTTAGGCTTCGTCGTCGTCGGCCGTTTCCAAGACGCGCTCGATTTTGGCAATCGTGGCTACGTCGGGCGTCGTCTTGCCCTTCTCGATTCGATTCAGCGTTTCGGGCCGGATACCGGCGCGGCGGGCCAGTTCCACCTGGGAAAGCCCGGCCATGCGCCGCATCTTGATGATCTTCCGCGCGAGCGACGCACGCGCGTATTCTACGGCAGGATACCCCCCCTGGGCGTCGGGCCTGGGCAGTTCCGGCCAACCGCCTTCGGCCGCTTGGGCCGCCAGACGGTTGAAATCCTTTTCCGGCAGAATCGCCCATCGCTTGCCGGCCAGTTTCAGGAACCTTACCGTCAGGCGCCGCTTGCCGGGCATTTTCAGCGTCTTGACATTCATGGGTTAGCCCTCATTCATAAAACCTATCGCGGTGTCCGATCTTCTCCACGATTACCGTCTGCCCTTCCACGCGGAATTGCAGTCGGTAATCGCCCGTGCGAAGGCGGCAGCGGCCAGCCAGATTGCCCGTTAGGGGCCTGGCTCCGCTCACCGCGGGTCACTTTTCCAGACGCTTCAAAAGCGACAACACGCGCGCATGAATAACCAGAGGCAAGTCTTCAAGCCCTTCCGCCGCTTCCGCCGTCAACTTCACCTTGGCCATGCAATGGAATCCTATCCGGCATAGGCGCAGAAGTCAAGAAGATTGACTTAACTTTGCCGGTTTCCGGCCGAATGCCCCGGGCCTCTAGACGTTCACGACGCCGGTTGCGCACCCGCGGGAGGCGCCGAGGGCTGATACTCCGGTACGATCTGGCGGAGGACCTTCTGGATCTCGGCCAGGGAGGCGCCGTCGGTGACGGCCTCCAGACGCGCCAGGGCGCCGGCGATCTCCTCCTCGGGGCAGGCGCGGCTCTGCCAGATGAAGATTTTCTCGTGGTGCGTCGGCAGGACGTCCTCGCCGCTCGTGCGGAGTTCCTCAAAAAGTTTCTCGCCCGGCCGGACGCCCAGAAACTCGATCCGGATGTCCACATCGGGCCGGTAGCCGGAGAGGGTGATCATGTCGCGCGCGAGGTCCACGATCTTGACGGGCTCGCCCATGTCGAGGAGCATAACCTGGCCGCTCTGGCCCATCGTGCCGGCCTGGATGACGAGTTGCGTCGCCTCGGGGATCGTCATGAAGTACCGCCGCATCTCGGGGTGCGTGACGGTGACCGGCCC
>DATLBA010000055.1:0-3159 GCA_035527275.1 Phycisphaerae bacterium | reverse complement strand
GCTCTACGCGGGCACGCCATTCGTCAAATGTTTTTGCCGCCATTACTTGGGCACCTCCGCAACGAGCGCGGGCCAGATGGACTTCACGGCATCCTCCGGGGTCTTGTCCAGCAAGTCGGGCACCGCAGACTTGCGCTTATCAAGCTCGGCGTTGATGGCGTTCTCCACGGCGGCAATCTTCGCGGCATCAGCCGCAGACGCCACGCGCGCGACCAGCACGGCATCCACGAACGCCAGGCCGGTGAGCGTCAGCTTCGGCGTGGGCGAGGCCGGGTCCACGAAGTACGCCTTGAGTCGGGCGACGGACACCGGATTGCACGGCCCCTGCGGGTCGAGGACGAGTTGTGCGAACACGTCCACGCCACCGGAATCCTTCGCCTCAGTTCGCAGAATTGTGGGCATCAGCGTCGCTCCTCACGTCCAAGCAGTTTGTTCATCTCGGCCCGGACGTACTCGTCCATCAGGACCTTGCCCTGGGCTACGATTCCGGCGGCGGCGCCGGAAGTTTCGACGGCGGTGGTCACGTCGCGCGTCCGCGGCTTGTGGATCGGCAGGCGCGGGCTGCGGGGGGTGTAGACGACCGAGCCGTCCGGCTGGCGCGCGCCGCGCATGAACACGCCACTGCCGAGCTTGCCTACAATGAAGGCGTGCTGGACGGTCGTCCGGCGCCCGCCGAGGCCGACCGACACGCCGCGCCGCCCCTGCTTGGGCGACAAGTCCGACAGCGGCCAGCCGATCTTTCCGGCGTAGACGCGGCCGACCATGCGTTCCTTGCGCCCGCTGCGCGCGGGCCTGGCTTTCGACCGCCAGACGCGGTCTTTGACGATGGCCAGCTTGGGCAGAAGCGGGTCGCGGGAGGCGGCTTTTTCCGTGGCCTTTTCCATCGCTCTCACGGCGCGGTTGATGGCGCCGGCGAGCACGCGCGGGATGTCCTTCGGGATCGCGGCCAGGTTGCGCTCGAGTTCGTCCAACTGCTCCGAGGAGACGTGGAACGTGATTCTGGGGGTGGGCATCAGCGCACCTCCAGGAGCAGCATGGTCTCGTCCTGATCGAGCAGGCGGGCGATGGACCAACTCTCCGCCGTGCCGCCGACGCGCTTGGCGAACTTGATTGTGTCCGTGCTGGTTTCGAGTTCGCTTGCCGAGATGCCGAGCGTGGCTGAGTTGAGGACGGCGACAGTCGTCAGCGGCCGGATGCCGCTGGGCGGTTCCGATAGTGGCTGGGCGGGATTGCGATCAACGAGCGCGGTGATCGAGCGCGTCGCCCCGCTCGCCTTGACGTAGCTGACGGCCTCGCCGAAGGTGACGAGATTCGCGGCGGCCATGTCCGACCAGCCCATTGCCATCAGAGTTTCTCCAGGATCAATTCGGCCACGGTTTCCTGTGGCCCCCAATAGAGCTCCACAAATCCGGGGAAGCTGGTGCGGAACTCCTCCAGGCTCAGAAAGGGCGACTGGTGGAGCGCGTTGGGGCTTCCGCCCGGTTCGATGGGCGCCTGGACGTAGAGCCGCCCGCCGGGGTAAAGCACGCGCCGAATCTCGTCAATGGCTTTCGTGCGGTCGGCGACGTGTTCAAGTGAATGACGGGAGAAGACAAGATCGAAGTAGCCGTCCGGGAAGACCATGTCCTCCGCCTTGTTGGCGGCAACCATGAATCCGCGGTCGCGCGCCTTTTGGGCCAGCGCGGCGGACGGCTCCAGCCCGAACATCTGGACCCGCCACCAGCGCCCGCTCAGCGCCTCCATGCCCGCGCCGGTGTTGCAGCCGAGATCGAGCACCCGACCCAACGGCTCGCCGATCTCCAGTTCGATGCGATGGGCGGCGGCCCTGTAGCCGTCCGCCATCTCGTCGCCCTGATCGGCGACGGCTGTTTGTGGATCGTTCTCAGCCATTGAGAAGACTCCGATATTCTTCGATCGCGTCTATCATTTTGGTGATGTTCCGGTGGTCGAATGTTCGCGCCGCCCACTCATGCGTGATGTCCGCCATGCCGGGCGTCTCGGCTATATCGCGGGCTTTCCTGATTGCATCCGCCAGGTCGGCCGGGTTTGTCTCAGGGATCACCAGCCCCCAATCGTCCGTCACGGTGCCGCTTGGAGCGTACTGCGTCGTGCTGTGAGGGCAGGCGCAGAAGTCGAAGGAGAAGCCCTTGTAGGTGACGAGCGGGAGGCCGCACAGTTGGCTTTCAATGAGCGGCTGGCCGAGATTCTCGGCCTTGCTGGGAGAGCAGTAGACATCCATCATCCGATACGACCAGGGCATGAATCTCCGCTCCACGCTCATGCCGCGAAAGTGGACGCGATCTTTCAGCCCCAGCCGAACGGCCAACTCCTTGCTCAAGCGGAGCACGTCCGCCTCGCTGTTTCCGATATGTCCGTCCGGGCCGACCGCCTTCACATTGGTCAGCAACGGAGAGTGATGGATGAAATAATGCAGGTCGGGCATTTCCCTGGCCAGCAAGGCCATGGCACGCAGCGTGTCGTCGCCCCCCTTGCTGTTCGGGGTGTTCCCGATCGTCCCCATCCAGAACTTGCCTTCCGGGAGATCCCACTCGTGGCAGAGGCGTTGACGACCGGCTCTCTCGCTCGCGTTGGGGACATGAAAGAGGTCCGAATCGAACAGGGTCGGGACCACGCGCATCTTGTCCCTCGGAACGCCGGACTGCTCATAGGTGTCCACGCAGTAGGGGGCCAGCACGGTGATGAACTGCCGTTCACACATCCAGGCCACGTACTTGTCATGCTCCGCTGTTCGCTGCGCGGGGTCGGGGTTGTAACTCAGGTGCGGGCAGCCGTTGCTCCCATACCACCAGATCGGGACGATCCCCCGGCTTTCCGCGTCTCGGGCAATGGCCACGGGGAAGGGCACGCCATCAACGCTTCCGGCCATAATCTTGCCGGTCAGTTGGTGCCAGGTTCCCCCCAGAATCACCGCGTCGAGTCCGCGGGCAAGCCCCGGATCATTCATCACTTTGGCATAAGCGGCAGCCCCGCCAACCGGCATGACTTCATGTCCGGCCTTGCTGAGCGCGAAGTTCAGTTCACGGCCTCGCGCGGGATGCCCGACGACCAGTAGTTTCATGCCGCGTTTCCTCCAAGGATCTCGTTGTAAATGGATTCGTATTGCGCGGCGACGGCCGGCGCGGCGATCCGCGCCATCAT
>DATLBA010000054.1:0-4014 GCA_035527275.1 Phycisphaerae bacterium | reverse complement strand
CCGCCAAAGTCGCCCGGCTCGATCGGCACCAGGAAGGCCGCATTGCCATACCCGCTGGAGCGAGGCGACAGGCTCATGCCGTTGGTCGTCAGCATTCCCGGCGAGGACGCGCAGGCGATGACCTGGCCGCCGGGACACATGCAGAAGGAATAGCAGGCCCGGGCCCGGCCTTGCGGTCGGCGCGTCAGGCGGAAGCCGGCCGCCCCCAGGCGCCGATGCCCGGCAGAAGGGCCAAACTGGGACTCGTCGATCTGCGGCTGGGGCGCCTCGATGCGGACACCTACGGCGAAAGATTTCGGCGTCAGCGCCACACCGGCGCGGTGAAGCATCTGGTAGACGTCGCGGGCGCTGTGCCCGGTGGCCAGCAGGCAGTGTCGCGTCGCGACCCGCTGCCCGTTGACGATCAGGGCGGTCAGTTGTCCGCTGTCCAGCTCCAGGCCTTCCAGTCGGCTGTGAAAGCGCACCTGCCCGCCCTTGGCAAGGATCCGCTCGCGCAAGTTCGGCACGATCTGGGCCAGGCGATCGCTGCCCAGGTGCGGCTCGGCGTCGATGAGGATGGACGCGTCGGCCCCGCACTGTACCAGCAGCTCCAGGACCGTCCGCATGGGGCCGCGGAGCTTGCTCTGCGTTGTCAGTTTGCCGTCGGAGTACAGGCCGGCCCCGCCCTCGCCGAACAGGACATTGTCCTCGCCGTCGAGCAGCCCCTGCGACCAGAACCGCGCCACGGTGCGGTGCCGCTCCTGCACCGGCGCGCCGCGATCGATCAGAATCGGCTGCAATCCGTCCTCGGCCAGTCGCCAGGCGGCGAGCAGGCCCGCCGGCCCGGCGCCGACCACGACCGGCGGATGGGGCAGCGGCGGCCGGGAAGGGGCGGCCTGGATCGCCGCCAGTGCCGGCGGGGGCGAATCGGGAACGATCTCGATCCCCGTCATGTTCTGCCAGGCCGCGGGCGTTGCCGCGCCGGATGGTTCCGGCAGTTCCACCTCAACAGCCAGCATGAAGCATACCGGCCCGCGCAGGCGCCTGGCGTCGATCGACCGGCGGACCACGGTGCAGGAAAGCATCGCCGACTCGACGACGCCGAGTTTCAGGCCGACGGCTTGCCGCAGGGACTCCTCGGTATAGTCGAGGTCCATGCTGAACTGCGTCAGTCGAATCTTCATTGTCCTGGAGTTCCTCAGCGGCGCCGGTTGCACGGCTTTGCCGTCAGGTTCGGGGGACACCTTACTTAATTTGCGTGCCTGGCCGTGTGCGATCTGTCCGAAGAGGGTTGCTTTCGGGGAGCCAGCTTCAGTTCAATATTCTTGCATGTGCTCGCACCCCCTCGCAGGGCCTCGCATACGGCCCTTTCCTGTTCCTTCTCGGGTTCGTCTTGCGGCTCCTTGCAGGTCGGTGCAGTCACCTTTCCAGTTCGATGAAGAAGACGGGCTGGTCGGCCGAGATTTCCAATCGACCGTCCTTGACGACGCCTTTGCCGAAAAGGCGCACCCTTTCACGCAAGGATTTCCGTCTCCGGCAGGTCGCCCACCAGCGGCATGGCGTAGTCGCGGAACGAGTTCAGGACGTCATTGCCCTCGGTGTGGATGTATTCCTTCGGCATCTCGCGGTTCTTCCCCGCGACGGCCTCCAGGTCCACCACCTCCGTATAAGCCTCGTAGTTCGTCCCCTCGGCCCGCTTGAGGGCGACCGACCCGTCCACGTCGCCCGTGCAGGCATAGCGGACGGCGTCGCGCCCGACCATCCGCGCCTCCCGCAGGTCCACCTCGCTCCAGAAGCCGGGGAAGGAGCGCTGAAGGTATCCGAACGTGTCGCCGCGCACCCGGCCGACGTCCATCGCCTCTTTGACGCGCGCCGTCAGGAAGTCCGCCAGCATCCCCGTGCCGCCGAGTTGATGGTGGCCGAAGGCGTCCGCCTTCGGTTTGCCGAGGACGTCTTTTTGGTCGTCCTTCAGCGCCTCGAAAAGTTTTTCCCCGGCGACGGCGGCCCAGAGGCTGCCTTTCGGGTCACGGATGCCTTCGCTGACGGCCACGACGCACCGTCCGCGTTGCTCCATCGTCTGCCGCACGTCTTCGATGAATTTGGCGACCGTGAACGGCGCCTCAGGCAGATAGATGAGATGTGGCCCGTCGCCTTCCGCCTGCCGCGCCAGCATCGACGCCGCCGTCAGCCATCCTGCGTCGCGCCCCATGATGACGTCCACCTTGACGCCGGGGATGCTGCGGTTATCCAGGTCGTCGCCTCGTATCGCGTTCGCCACGAATCGGGCCGCACTGCCGTAGCCCGGCGTGTGGTCGTTCTCCATCAGGTTGTTGTCGATCGTCTTGGGGACGTGGAAGATGCGTAACTCGTAGTTTTCGTTCGCAGCCATCTGATTGACCACATGGGCGGCCTTGGCCGAATCGTCCCCCCCGATGTAAAAGAAGTATCGGATGCCGTGCTTCTTGAAGACCTCGAACATGCGGCGGCAGTCTTTCTCGCCGGGCTTCAGTCGCACGCTCCCGATTGCCGCGCCGGGCGTCACCGCGACCCGCTCCAGCCTCTCCGCGGGCACCTTCGACAGGGCGATGAAGGCCTCGTCCATGATGCCCTGGACGCCGTGCCGCGCCCCGAGCAGTTCCTCAATCTGGTTGTGGCGCCGTGCCTCTTCGGCGATTCCGACGAGCGTTGCGTTAATCACCTGGGTCGGTCCGCCGGACTGGCCCACACACGCCTTGCCTTTCAGTTTGACCGCCACCTGTTCCTCCTCTGCCTCCGGCGCTGTCTGCCGGTTCGTTCGCGCGAGGTATCCTTTGCAAAAACCCGCCGGTTGTCAAGGCTCTTTGGCTTTGCGTTTTGGAAAAGGTTGACATGAAGCTCGCCGCGCGCCACTATCTGAAACCGGATCACATGAGAGAAGGGAGGAGAATTGACGGCCCGACCCGCTGAATCCGCGCGCGCCGGCGCCGCTTCGGCGGACGCGCCGACCGCCACGCCCGGCCGTAAACTCGGCTTCGACAACGAGGAGTATCTCCGGCAGCAATCCGCCGCCATCCTCGAGCGCGTCGCCCGATTCGGCGACAAACTCTACCTCGAATTCGGCGGCAAACTCCTGTTCGACTATCACGCCGCACGCGTTCTTCCCGGTTTCGGCCCGAACGTCAAGATGCGGCTGCTTCAGAAACTCAAGGACCAGGCCGACCTCCTCCTCTGCATCTACGCGGGCGACATCGAACGCAAGAAACTCCGCGCCGATTTCGGCATCACCTACGACGTCGATGCCCTGAAGTTAATCGACGACCTCCGTGATTGGGACCTTACGGTCCGTGCCGTCATCATCACTCGCTTCGACGACCAGCCCGCCGCGCGCATCTTCAAGAACAGACTCGAAAACCGCGGCGTCCGCGTCTGCACCCACCGCGCCACCAAGGGATACCCGACCGACGTGGACACCATCGTCAGCGACGAAGGCTACGGCGCGAACCCCTACATTGAGGCCGATAAGCCCCTGGTCGTCGTCACCGGACCGGGCCCCGGCAGCGGGAAACTGGCCACCTGCCTCTCGCAACTCTATCACGACCACAAGCGGGGCATCCGGAGCGGATACGCCAAGTTCGAGACCTTTCCCATCTGGAACCTGCCGCTGAAGCACCCCGTCAACGTGGCTTACGAGGCGGCGACGGCCGACATCGGCGACTTCAACCTCATCGACCCCTTCCATCTGGAAGCCTACGATGAAACCGCCGTCAACTACAACCGCGACGTCGAGGTCTTCCCCGTCCTTAGGCGCATCTTCCAGCGCATCATGGGCGACGGCTCCATCTACCGGTCGCCCACCGACATGGGCGTTAACCGCGCCGGCTTCGCCATCACCGACGATGCCGTCTGCCGCGAAGCCGCCAACCAGGAGGCCATCCGCCGCTACTTCCAGTATGCCTGCGAGCACGCAATGGGTTTCACCGACAAGGCCACCGTCCAGCGTGCGGAACTGTTGATGGAGGAACTCGGCGTCGAGCCCACCGAGCGCCGCGTCGTCGG
>DATLBA010000053.1:0-16145 GCA_035527275.1 Phycisphaerae bacterium | reverse complement strand
TCCCCGAACTCGCTGAACATCATGAATGGATCCACCACAAAGTCGCCGATGCCGGCCGAGAAGAGTTCCGCGGAGAACTTGCGGTCGCCCAACCGCGCGGCAAAAACCCCTACCAGGGCAGGGATGAAGGGGTAATGCATGTAAGGACGCGAGCTTTCCAGGCAGCACTGGGTGGTGGCACGTTCCACCTCCTCGTCCGGACGGTAGGTCAGCGGGAAGAACGCAGCCAACGGCTCCATGCCGACGGGCTGGTCCTTGAGCCGGTGGCGGTCGTGCTTGAGGATTACTTTGGCCTTCGTGTCAATCGGAATAAATATCCGGCGTTCGATCTCGCCCCACTCGGGCGGCGGCGGGATTCCCAGGCGCCGCGCAAAGCCCTGTGCCTCCCGTAGGATCACGGTGGCCACCATATTGGTGTAGGAGTTGTTGTTGACGTTCTCCGTTCCCTCATCCACCCCCTCGATGTGCCAGATTTCGTAGCCGCGATCCGTTTTTTTGACGCGGCTGGCGATCCATTCGGCCACGCCTTCCAGCACCGGCCAGGCCTGCTGGCGCAGGAACTGCTCGTCGCCCGTCGCATGCACGTACTGCGCGAAGGCAAAGGCCACGTCCAGGCTGACATGCTGTTCCGACAACACACCGTCTATCCACGTGGGAGTCACTTCGCCACCATGCGACATGCTCTGCCAGGGGAACTGGGCTCCGGCGTAACCATGAAGGAGGGCGGTGTTCCGCGCGGCAGGCAACATCCGGCTGCGATAATCCAGGATGGCGCGGGCGGCCTGGGGTTGCGTCAACAAGAGCGGCGGAAACATGAAGGTCTCTGTATCCCAGAAAACGTGACCGTAGTAACCCCAGGTAAGCCCGTAAGGCCCGATGCTGCAAGGAGTGGAGCGATGGACGGAGGAGTGCAGGTAGAAATAAGCCGCGTCCGAGATGGCCTGCCACTTCGCGTCGGCTCCCAGGAGGCGCACCCGGCCTTTCCAGATTTCAGCCCAGGCCTGGCGGTTCCCCTCGCGCAGTTCGTCAAAGCCCCAGTGTTTCCCGATCCCCGCCAAGCGGATCGCCTGCTGGTCCGGCTCGGCATTCATAAGACTGGGCACGAGGCTCCCGATCTGCTGGAGCACGTAGGTCTTGCCCGGCTGCGCTGAAACCGTGTACTCCTTGGTAACCGAGTTTTCATAACCCCAGAAATTGCGCTTCTCCTTGGCCTGGTCGTCGCCGAGAAAACGGGTCCAGAACGCCGCCCCACAGGAAGCAAGCCCGCCCCGGCTTTCCCAATGCAGGCAGCCGTCTACGACGACGACTTTCACCTGGCTGGCACTGAGCGTCTCGCGGCGCAAACAACGCCCCGCCAGTCCCGCCGTCTCCAGGAACCCGCGCAGCGTCAGGCTGCACGGTTGGTCCACCGTCACACTGACCTGCTGAAGCGTAAGCGACGGTTGCGTGCGGCTGCAAAACGTGACCACTTCCACCCGCGCCGTCGTGGCGTCCACCTTGAAGTCGAACCGGCTGCGCAACTCGCCGCAGGAGAAGTCGTAGGTCTGCTCCTTGAAGACCGCCAGGTCCGGCCGCTGGGACAGCCAGACCCGGCCGACCAGGATGTCCGCCCCGACCGGGTACGGCGCGACCTCTATGCTTTCCATGCGTTCTTCCGCATTAGCACCGACGTAGCCGTTCACCAGCGCCGTGTTACCCAGGAGGGGGATTCGGCCTACGCGCAGGCCGACCAGCCCATTGGACACGTAAGCCAGTGGATACTCCGGACGATTCTCCGTGATGGTTGGGTTGAGCATGCGGTGTTCGAACCTCCCTCTATCGCTCCGGTCAGGCTTTCCCTGGCTCCGGCTTGTGCGGCGCCGGGACGGGCCCCAGCCTGCCAGCCGCCGGCCGTTTGCTCCACAGTCCGTAGCCCGCAATCCGCAATCACTTCGTCTTGTCCTTGATCACCCCGCGCGGGAAGACCTCCTCGAAGTATTCCTCGATGTACGCGACGGCCTTGTTCGGCGGGACGCGCCAATAGGTGGGACACGGGGAGAGGATTTCAATGAGACTGAACCCTTTCAGGTCGCGCTGGACGCGCAGGCTCTTTTTGATGGCGTTCTTGGTGCGGCGGATGTCGCGCGGCGTGCCGACGACGCACCGCTCGATATAGACCGGCTCCTCGAGCGTCGCCAGCATCTCGCTGACGCGCAAGGGGAATCCCTCGTTGACGATGCTGCGGCCCTTGGGCGTCGTGGTCGTCTTCTGGCCGGGCATGGTGGTCGGGGCCATCTGGCCGCCCGTCATGCCATAGACGGCGTTGTTGATGAAGATGACGCTGATGGGTTCGCCGCGATTGGCCACGTGGACGATTTCGTTCGTTCCGATGCCGGCCAGGTCGCCGTCGCCCTGGTAGGAGAAGACGAGGAGGTCGGGCCGGGCGCGCTTGATGCCGGCGGCGACTTCGGGGGTGCGGCCGTGGGCCGCCTCGCACATGTCGATGTCCAGGTACTGATACAGGAGGACCGCGCAGCCGACCGGTGCCATGCCGACCATCCGGTCGCGGATACCCCACTCGTCGATGATTTCGGCCAGGATCCGCAGCACCACCCCGTGGCCGCACCCGGCGCAGTAATGGGTCCGGTCGGGAAGGAGGGCTTTCGGGCGGCCGATTTTGAGCGTGGGGCCTGTTTTCGGCATGGTCACTCCTTCGCCAACGCCCGCACGTGCTCGGTCACCTCGTGGACGGTCGGCACGCCACCGCCTGAGCGCCAGCAGAGGTCCACCGGGGCGGCCGTTCCGTACAAGGCCAACTTGACGTCCTCGACCATCTGGCCCCAACTCATTTCGACCACGAGGAACCGCGCGCCGCGCTTCGCCGCCTCCAGGAGCGGTGCGGCAGGGAACGGCCACAGCGTAATCGGTCGCACGAGGCCCGCCCGGATGCCCTCTTGGCGCGCGTGGCGCACGGCGTCGCGTGCGATCCGCGCGCTCGTGCCGTAGGCCACCAGGATGATGTCGGCGTCGTCGGCGTGGTCGGTTTGCCATCGCGGCAGTTCTTTTTCCATGCGCAGGTACTTTTCACGGAGGCGCTTGTTGAACGCCTCGAGTTCTCCCGGCCGCCAATAGAAACTCTTGACGATGCGTTTTTCGCGCCCACTCCGAGCGCCCGAAAGCGCCCAGGGGTGGTCCTGGACGTCGGGGATGTTCTTCATCGGCGGCAGATCGACCGGCTCCATCATCTGGCCCAACTGCTGGTCGCTCAAGAGGAGCACGGGACACCGCCACGCTTCGGCCAGATCGAATGCCTCGTATGCCAGGTCGCACGTTTCCTGAACCGTGTGGGGCGCAAGGACGATGAGACGGTAGTCGCCGTGCCCGCCGCCGCGCGTCGCCTGGAAATAGTCGCCCTGGGCGGGCCTGACGTCGCCGAGGCCCGGTCCGCCGCGCTGCACGTTGACGATGAAGGCCGGCAGTTCACTCCCGGCGAGGTAACTGATGCCTTCCTGCTTGAGGCTGATGCCGGGGCTCGATGAGGAGGTCATGGCCCGCCCGCCGGCCGCTGCCGCGCCGTGCACCAGGCTGATGGCGGCCAGTTCGCTCTCGGCCTGGATGAATACGCCGCCCACCTCCGGCACCCGCGCCGACATGTATTCCGGCAGATCGTTCTGCGGGGTGATGGGATAGCCGAAGTAGAATCGGCATCCAGCCCTGACGGCCCCCTCCGCTGCCGCCACATTTCCGGTAATGAGGACCTTCTGTTCCGTCTGCGGCACAATCGCCTCCTGACAGGTAAGCGGGAGCACTATATTAGGGCGGGGGAGCGACGGGAGCAACGCCAAAAAGCGGGTCGCGGGCGGGTTCGCAAGGCCGCGCCCAACCGCTCCGGGCCGCCCAACGCCGCGGCTACGACCCGGGCCCAACCGGGGGCACGACGCTCGGCTCTCCCAAAAAAATGGCAAAAAAAGCGTTTGCTTTTCCGGCAAAATTGAGGTATAGTTTGTTTGAGGGTGAGGGCTGTGTGTCCCTTCGGCGGTTGAATCGAAGCAAGTCCGGACCTGTTCCTGTCCTGGGACAAGGAGGGCGTGATGAGTCGGAAACCGCCCAGCGGGTCTGAACGTCGCCGGTTTCCGCGGTTCGTCATTGAAGCCCCCCTGACGGCGGTGCGGCAGAACACTCCCATGGATGATCGGCGTCATGCGATCGGCCTTCGCGTCCTGAACGTTTCACGCGGGGGGCTGGCGGCCATTTGCCCGGAATTCCTTCAGGACCGCGAGCCTCTGATGGTTTTCTTCCCGCCCCTCGGACCTCGAAAGGGACAAGATACGCAAGGGACGGTCACACGGTGCGAGCAACACGGCGGCCATTACACCGTGGGCATCGCTTTCGAAGAGCCTTGGCCGGAGCGAGAGGCCATTAGCCCAGACTGAGGCCCCCCGGCGTCAGGGCCAAAACTTATAAAGAAGCGGGGAACCGCGACTCGGCGCGGTTCCCAGACAATCCGAGTTGTTCCGAAAACAACGACGGGCCGTCAACAAGGGGGACGGATGCGTCGGCGGCAGAGACTGTCTCGCCGCCGAACTCCCGAAAACGAACCCTTGTAGCGAAAGGCGCCCGGATGACGGCCCGCGGCCCACCCGTTTCGTAGCCCCCTAGCCGGTGCATCGTGCCGCCCATGTGGCATAGAGGGCCTCGAGCGCACAAAATTTCCGGGGGACGCGTTTGCTTTTGCCGCAATATGCGCCATACTCCCCTGGACCACTAAAGATTGGGCGTCCAGGTGTCGATAAGGCACTGGCGGGCCGTCCTTGCAGATGAGAAGGTTCGGCCCAGACGCCCACTGGCGTCAGGATGGACATTTGATGGTCACAAAATCAGACATTACGGGCCGGGGCATCGGGAAGGAGCGGCGACGGTTCGGCCGCTTCGCTGCGCGCCTTCCATTGGACACCGTTCGCGACGACCTCAGGGAGGGCTGCGACAGCCCCGCCGCGCGGTGTCGAATGAAACTGCGGGATTTCTCGCTCGGGGGTCTCCGGGCCGAGAGCCCCGTCCGTCTCAAACGGAACGAACGGCTCACGCTGCGGCTGTCGTCCAGTGGAAAGCACCCGCCGCTTGAACTGACCGGACGCGTCGCGCATTGTCGGCGCGACAGCGACCGCTATCAGGTGGGGGTTGAGTTCTGCCAGACTCGAGCGGAGCCGACGGCGTCGCCCTGGTGGCAATTGCCTCGCCTCTTCAGCATCGCTTCGCAAGTGACCGAGGAGGGCCTCGAACCTCTCGCACCGGGGGCCGGGCCGCCGCGGGACCTGCGGCGGTAATTCCAGCACCGAGCCGGGTTTTGCGCCGCCAATCGGTCCGGCGCACGATCATGTCTGCCATCCGGCGGCCCGCCTCAGGCGGGCCGGCCACCTTCGCCACGGCGCCCAATTTAGCCCCCGGTGAGTCACCGGGGGCTGATACAACGGAGCCGCGGCGGCTCGCGGCGGAACGCGCCGCGCTACCGCTTGCCCGCCCCTTTTGCCTTGTCGGGGGCAGGGGTTTGCGTTACCATACCGTATCGCCGGACTGCAGTGAGGGCGCCGTCCATCTTAAGGGGCACGTGGCGTGCGAGTTCTGCTGGTCCAACCTCCGCCTCCGCCGGACTATATCGGTTTTCGGCGCGCGGCCGTTCCCGAGCCGCTGGCGTTGGAATCGGTTGGGGCGGTCGCCTGCCCGCACCACGACGTTCGCCTGCTGGACATGCGGCTGGAAGACACGTTCCTGGAAACGCTTGAGACGTTTCAGCCCGACGTTGTGGCGGTCACCTGTCTGACGACGGAGGTCTACAACGCCCGGGACCTTTTGAAGCGGGCCAAGACGGTCCTGCCGGAGGTGTTGACGGTCGTCGGCGGCCACCACGCGAGCCTCGTCCCGAACGATTTTCAAAAGCCCTACGTGGACGCCATCGCCATTGGCGAAGGAGAAGACACGTTTCGAGAACTCCTCGAGGCGCTCGACCGCTCCGGGGCCGACCACCCGACCGAGGCCCTGGCCGGAATCGACGGACTGGCGTGGCGCCGGGAAGACAACAAGTGGGTCGAGAACCCCGCCCGGATGCTCCGGCCCTCTCTGGACAATTTGCCGATGCCCGCGCGTCATCTGGTCGAGCGGTATGCGGACCGGTACTTCTTCCTTTTCGACCGGCCGCACGCCTGCATCGCAACGAGCCGCGGATGTCCCTTCCGCTGCAACTTCTGTTCGGTCTGGAAGTTTTACCATAAGACGTGCCGCTACACCTCGGCCGAGCGCGTCGTGGACGAGATGGAAGCCGTCAAGCCGGCCGCCATCAGTTTCGTGGACGACAACTTCCTCTCGCACGTGAAGCGCGCGTGGCGCATTGTGAATCTCATTCGCGAGCGCGGCATCAAGAAAACGATCGGGATGCAGGCTCGGACCGACACCATTTCGAAGCACCCCGACCTCATTGAGGCGTTCCGCGACGTGGGCCTCGATACCATTCTGATCGGCTTCGAGGCCGCCACGCAGCAGCGCCTCGACGCCGTCAACAAGGGCGCCACGGTCGAACAGAACGAAAAGGCGATGGACATTCTGAACCGCCTGGGCGTCCACATGTGGGGGGCTTTCATCGTGGACCCCGATTTCACGCACGAGGATTTCCGGGACCTCAAGCGGTACCGCGAGGAAAAGGGCATCATCTACCCCCAGTTCACGATCCTGACGCCCCTGCCGGGAACCGACCTCTACAAGGAGCGGTGCGACGAACTGGTCACCCGCGACTATCGCCTGTTCGACGCCCTGCACGCCGTCCTGCCGACGCGGCTCAGCCGCGAGGAGTTCTACAAGGAGTTCGCCAGCCTCTACCGGCCCGACAATCCGGAACTCATCTACGATTGGATCTCAAGCGGCCGCATCACCATGCAGCGCGCCCGGAAGGCCCGCGATCTCCTGATGGAACTGAGCGATTACCGGAACTTCCTGAAGGGCGAGCGAGAGGTCGGGCTGTCGGTGGCGGCGTCCTAGGCGGCTGCTCATGAAGCCCGATTCCGAGATGACCTTCGGCGAGCACCTTGAGGCGTTGCGGGCGCACATCATTCGCGCGCTGGTGGGCATCGCCGTGGCGGCGGCCATTTGCGGCGTTTTCTACAAGCCGATCGTCGCGGGCCTGATCCGCCCATACAAGGAAGCCTCCGAGGCACTCGCGGCGCGAAGCGAAACCCTCCCCGAAATGCCGACGCCGGACCAGGAAACCCGGCGGACGGTGTGGCCCCCGCCCCGCATCATTCAAGGCGACCCCATCTCCCTTTACATCGCCATCATCCTGGTCAGCCTGCTCCTGGGCGCCGTCGTCGCCAGCCCGTGGGTCATTTACCAGGCCTGGGCCTTCGTCGGCGTGGCCCTGTATCCTCGCGAACGCCGGTTCGTTTACGCATACGGCCTGGCCAGTTTCGTTCTTTTTTTCGGCGGCGCCGTGGCCTTCTACTTCCTTATGTTGCCGATTGCGCTCCAGACCCTGATGGGGCCGGCTTCGAGCATCGTGGTGGACGGCGTGCCGATGATTGATCCGAGCCTGTTCATCGGCAAGTACTTGCGGTTCGTGGCCTGGATGACGCTCATTTTCGGCGTGGCGTTTCAGACGCCCATCATCGTCCTGTTCCTGGCGCGGACGGGGATCGTGCCGCTCGAATCGCTGGCGCGCAAACAAAAGTTCGTCATCCTCCTGATGTGCGTCTTGGGAGCCGTCCTCACGCCCCAGGACCCGGTCACCATGGTCCTGATGGCGGTCCCGCTGATCGCCCTCTATGAGGTGGGCCTGCTGCTGGCCTGGCTCAGTCTGAGGAAGCGGCGAGGAGGCCGACCGGAGGAGGCCGCGTGAACCGCGCCGCGCCGACCCGCGCACCCGCCGTCCGCACCATCGTCCGGCGCCTGGAAAAGGCTTATGGCAAACGGGTGTGGAAAGCGGGCGGGACCGGCAGGCCTCCCCCCAACGGAGACCGGCCGCTCGATTCGCTCGTCGGCACGATCCTGAGCCAAAACACCACTGCCAGGAACGCCCATGCGGCGATGCGGCAACTGAAGGCGGCCTTCCCTGATTGGGGAAGCGCGGCCGAGGCGCCGCTCTCAAAGATCGCCGCCGCGATTCGGCCCGCAGGGCTCCACCGACAGAAAGCGAAGAACATCTCTGGGCTTCTGCGCATAATCCGACAAGAGCACGGCTGCGTCAGTCTGAATTTCCTCCGGCGCCGGCCGACCGACCACATCAAGCAGTATCTGGCGCGGTTGCCGGGCGTCGGCCCCAAAACGGCCGCCTGCGTCCTCCTGTTTGCCTTGAAGCGGCCCGTGCTTCCGGTGGACACCCACGTGCGCCGCGTCAGCCGCCGCCTCGGCCTCATCGGCCCGAAGACGAGTGCCGAAAAGGCCCATGATGTCCTGGCGGAGATGGTGCCGGACGCCCTGGTTTACGCCTTCCACGTTCTGCTGATTGAACACGGTCGCCGCATCTGTCGCGCCCGCCGGCCCGATTGCCCCGCCTGTGTCCTTGAGCGCCTTTGCCCGTCTGCGTATAAGGCAACGGGCGCTGGCGGCCGCCGACAGGGCTCCTGATTTGGCTTGCACGCGCGGGACGCCCGACCTTATAGTGCGCCCGCTTGCCAAGAGTCTGCCCGACCAGGTTTTCGGTGAATCGGAGCGAAAGCATGAACAAGCGAATGGCTCTCCTCGGGATGGGCGCGTGGGTGGCTTCCGCGATGGCCACGGCCCTCGTCGGCTGCGCGCCTGCGATGCGCGAGGACCGAATGAGGCGGGCGGAGTTGATTCTCGCCTGTGAGACCGGCAAGCCGGAGGAACAAACGCTCGAAGCGATGGCCCAACTGCTCGATTCGGACGACTTGGCCGTGCGCGCGGCGGCGGCTCAGGCGCTCGGCGCCCGTGCGGCCGCAGGGAACCCCTACCTTGTTTTGCCCGCCGTTTCCCACGCCGATTCCCTCGTGCGGGGCGTGGCTCAGGCGGCGTATATCGAACGGAGTCCCGACGGGCTCGCGCCGCTTGCCGTCAACGGTTCCTTTGCGGAGGTGGCGCCCAAGGTCCTCACCGCTTTGGGGGAACTCGACGACCCACAGGGCATGCCGGACCTCAAGGCGCTCATCTCAGCCAAGCGCGCCGAACTGCGAAGCGCCCTCGGCGCCGGCGATGCCGAAGCCGTCCTGGCCGCCGATCTGCTCGCCCGCATCGGCGACGCCGGCGCTCGCCGCGCCCTGCTCCGATTGGCCGACTCGGACCAGCCTACCGTATGCGCCAGGGTGGCACTGGCTTGCGTTCGCCACGACACCGACCTCGGCCCGACGCTGCTGCCGACGCTGTTCGAAGGCGATGCCGTCGTGCGGCGGGCCGTCATGCAGGCCCTGGTCCTTCGCCCCGACCCGCGCCTCAAAGGTCTGGTGACCCAAGGTCTGGACGATCCGGACCGGGGTGTTCGGCACAACGCAATCCGCGCGGCGGGGAACCTCGGGGCCGCCGGGCTCGTCGGCCGGCTGGCGGACAAACTCGCGGGCCCACGCCCCGAGAAGCACGATGTGATTCAAGCGCTGGGGGCCATCGGCCGACCGGCCGCCGCGACGCTCCGCCGCTACATCCTCGATGGACCTCCGTCGGAGGAACTACTCGTTGAAGCCGTGCTGGCGCTCGCGCCGCACGCCGGCCGCGACGACATCCCCTGGATCAGCCGGCTGCTCGACTCCCCGAACAAACACGTGCGGTCGGCGGCGGCGTCGGCCCTCGGACGCATCGGCCATCCCGCCGCCCAAGCGGCCCTGATGGGCGTGATCGACGATCCCGAACCGCTTGTCCGCGCGACCGTCGCCCGGGCTCTCGGCCAAATCGGAACCCTCTACGGCAGCAAGCAACTGGTCCTCATGCTGAAGGACCCGTCGCCTCTGGTGCGGTCGCTGGCGGCTTCGGGGCTCGGCGAGTCGCGGTATCCAGACGCGGTGCCGGACCTGGCGAAAATGGCCGGGACGGTCTCGCCCTCCGTCGAGAAGCTATTGCGCGTGGGCGGCGTGTATGGTCGGCCCGAGCAGGCGGCCATCCGGGCGCTCGGCAGAATCGGCGGCACTGAAGCAGTCGCCGTCCTACTCGAGGCGCTGGAATCGCCGTCCTGGCTCCTCCGCGCGACCGCCGCCGAGGCGCTCGGCGAAGCCGGCGCCGCAACGCCTGAGGCCATTGAGGCCCTCGAAAAACGCCTCGACGATCCGATTAACCTCGTCCGCGCCCGCGCGCTGCTGAGCCTCGAGACCCTGGGCAAGACCTTCCCGCCAGGCCACTTCCAGAAGGACTAACACGGAAGCGGCGTAGCCCCCCTTCCCTGCCGCGCCGAGTGCGCGCAAAAAGGCCTCTTTCCCCACGGCCAAGCAATCCGATAAGATACTTGAGCGGCACGTTGGAAAGACTCTCGCACCGCCCGGGCGCGGCCGGCTGGGAGGCCGCCATGACCACACTGATTCACATTACGCACGAAGCGCGCGAGAAGATGGGCGGCATCGGCGCCGTCCTCGAAGGCCTCCTGACCGCGCGGGCCTATCAGGCGGCGGCCGAGCGAACCATCCTCCTCGGCAACGCCGAAATCCCTCTAAGCGACCCGCCCGCCGACCTCGAAACCGTTCTTTACCAAACCGGCGACGCCCTGCCCCGTCAGGCAAGTGTGAACCCGTGCCTGCTCGAAGCCTTCGCGCGGATCGAGGCGACCTATGGCGTGCGCATCCTCTACGGCCGCCGCGCCGTCGCAGGACCGCTCCAGACCCGCCGTGCGCGGGCCGAACTCGTCCTTCTCGACGTGCAAGACGCCCGGGCCGACCCCGTCAACCGCCTCAAAGGGGAACTCTGGGAGGCCTACGGCCTGCAAAGCAACCGCTTCGAGGACAACTGGGGTTACGAGGAGTGGGTGCGGGTCGCCGGCCCCGCGCTGGAAATTGTTGAGGCCTTTCTGGAAGGATGCACCGAGACGGGCGTCCTCATCGGCCACGAGTTCATGGGCCTGCCGACCCTGCTGGCCGCGCGGCTGCGGCTGCCGGGGCTTCGGACCGTTTACTGGGCCCACGAGGTGCCGCCTGTCCGCGACCTGATTGAGAAGCGAACAAGCCACCGCCTGGTTTTCGACCTGGCGATGAAGAGCCGCACGGGCCGGCGCTCCTACGAAGCGATGCTGAGAGAAGGCGGCGGCTTCAAGCATGCGCTCGTCTCGCGCGCCCACCGCGCGCACCACATCTTCGCGGTCAGCGATCGCGTGGCCTGCGAACTCCTCCTGTTGGACCCTGCGTTTCGCCGCACGCCCATCGAGGTCGTCTATAACGGCCTGCCCGGTCGGCCCATCGACCTGGAGATGCGCATGCGCAGCCGCAACCTCTTGAGACAGTACGTGGAAGCGCTCCTTGGGTTCCGGCCGGACTATGTCTTCACGCACGTGGCGCGCCCCGTGGCATCGAAATCGCTGGAGCGAGACCTCTGGGTTCTGGAACACCTGGACGACATTCTGGCCGAGCGGGACCGGACAGCGGCCCTCGTGGTCCTGGCGACCGACGGCGGACGCCGGCCCGGCGACCTGGTGCGCCGAATGGAAACCGAATACGGCTGGCCGCTTCACCATCGCGTCGGCTGGCCGGACCTCGTCAAGGGCGAAGTCGCGTTCGGCCAGGCCGTCGAAGGCTACAACCGCTGGGCCCGGGCGACTCGCGCCGTCCTGATTAACCAGTTCGGTCTGTCCCGCGAATGCTGCGGCGACCGCGTGCCTGAGGAACTTCTCTTCCAGGACCTGCGGCAGGGCAGCGACGTCGAGTTCGGCCAGAGCGCCTACGAGCCGTTCGGCATCGCCCCGCTCGAGACGCTGGCGTTCGGCGGCATCAGCGTCATCAGCACCGCGTGCGGCTGCGCACCGTTTCTGACCCGGGTGAGCGGCGACGCGCTGCCGGAGAACGTCCTTTTGGTCGAATACGTCGCGCCCGCCGGCGCCGAGGCCGACAGCATGAGCGATGCCGAGACAGAGCGGATCGAACACGAAATTGCGGCCCGCCTGGCCGCCCGGTTGGCCGACCGTCTGCCGACCGGCCGCGAGGCGCTCGCGCGGCTGCTGGAAAGCGGATGGGAACTGACGCAAAAAATGAGTTGGGAGGTGGTCGCGCGCGACTATCTTTTACCCGCGCTCCAGCGGTGCCTGGGCCAAAAAGATCGCACGCACCCGGCAGCAACGCTGCGCCGCGCGCGCTCGTGACAAGCCGCCTATTCGCCGACGATCTTGACCAGGACGCGTTTGCGGCGCCGACCGTCGAACTCACCGTAGAAGATCTGCTCCCACGGGCCGAAATCGAGCCGACCGCCCGTGACTGCCACAACCACCTCGCGCCCCATGATGCTGCGCTTCAGGTGCGCGTCGGCGTTGTCCTCGCCGTTGTTGTGCCGATACTGGGAATACGGCTTTTCGGGAGCGAGTTTTTCGAGCCAGGTCTCGAAATCCTGATGCAGGCCCCGCTCGTCGTCGTTGATGAAAACGCTCGCTGTGATGTGCATCGCATTGACCAGCACCAAGCCCTCGGTGATGCCGCTTTCGGCCAGGCACGCCTCGACCTCGGGGGTGAGGTTGACGAGCGCCCGCCGCGTCGTCATCTTCATCCACAGTTCCTTGCGGTAACTTTTCATTGCGGTCTCCTTCCGGCAAGAACCTAACGGAATTACGGAATACGGGGGATGCAATGCCCATTTCGGCGCGATTAGGGGTGGCTCCGGAATTCCCGAATTCCCTTATGGGTGTCCCCCCCAATTCCAAGCGGCAGATCGGCACTATCGCTCTGGTCCGGCTCGATTAGCGATCCTCTTGGGCGGGCACCAGGAACTGGGGCGGCGGCAACGGCAGTTTCTTCAGGTCCTCCACAGCCAATGGACTCCAGCTTTCCACCAATTCCTTGCCACCGCCTCCTTTGCCCTGAAGGACGCGTCGGTATGTATCAAGGTTGGTTTGGTACGCTGCCACTCTTTCCTGGTTTTCCCCATAGATCACAAATACCGCCTTAGAGGTCTTGATGTCCTTTCGTGCGACCTCGAGGCTCAGCGCCCCGGCATGTGCTGACATCAGCGTGTTAAAGCGGAGGCAACTTTCTGTTGGCTCGAAGTCCGTTCCGTTCTTGACGAAATTCAGCACTTTGGCCCAGTCTTGGCAGATATCCTGGCAATTTGGATTGAGGAACCGCAGGTGAATTAGCAGCGTATCCTCCGCGTCCTTGGCATCTTTGCGCCACAGCGCCAGACCAAGAACAGCCATACTCCAGGGGGCTTGTTCTGTGGCGTTTCCCTTCTTCAGGATTTCCGCCAGATACTCCAGTTTCTCGTTGATCTCTCCGGCTTGGGGCCTGGGAACGGCTTTGATCGGGCGAAGGCTATTGACGACCTGAGAGAATGCCTTATCGCAGCGCTCAGCCATCTTCTGGTGGTAGAACGTGACGACTCCAAACCAACTGTCCTCATTTTCGGCGAGGATAAATATCTCCTCCATTACATACGGGCCGTCCTTCTGTGGGCCCTTTACGCAAACATAGAGGGCAAGCCTGCCGGAGATGTCCCGCAGTTCGTTCTTAACCGGAAAGACCTTGAATCCCTGCTCGGCTGCCAGGAGCTGAAGGACCAGCATAGCCGTGTCGGCCATTCCTGCCGCGGGCCCGACCTTACGAACCAGATCCGCTGACGGCACAGGTCCAGGTATCTCATGCACTTGGATGAACGGTTGGGGTTGGTCGTCGGCACTCTCCCATGGCCAGGATGCCGGAACCAGCATGGCGAATCCCGCTTCCGCCGGCTTGGTTGAGGGTTGTGTGGCGTTGGAAGTCTTCCCAGAATCGCTACAGTTCTGCGTGGTGACCTGTTCCATCTTCCACCCCTCAGGCACTTCAAACAGGCATGCGCCTGAAGGGGAGGTGGCGGTTTGCGGCGTGGTCGTGTCCGCCGCCGGTAAAGCACTCACCATCACAAGGACACAAACGGGCACGAGCGCTGCCCTCTTCGTTGCGTGGATCATGTAACGTCTCCTTTCCAAGATACTCCCAGTGGAGAATTCCGGGCACGCCCATAACCGCACGGGTCAAGGGCGTCCCGGCCCCGCTGCGGATGGGGTGCATGGGGGAAGTATAGGGATGGGTGGGGGAAGGAACAAGAGAATGCAGAATGCAGAATGCAGAATGCAGAATGCAGAATGCAGAATGCAGAACGGCGAGCCCGGAAACCGGAGGCCGGAAACCGGAAAGAGATACGATGACGAACGTCCAACAGCCAACGCTCAACGTTCAACGCTCAAAGGGGCCGCGCGGGTCAGGGCGTCCCAGTCGGCCTGGTTGAATTTGCAGCCGGGGTCGGAGCGGCGGAGGTCGCGGAAATACCCCCACGACCGTGCGCGGCAGCCGCCGCAATAGTATTTATAGTCGCAGATGCGGCAATGACCGGTGCGGTCGTCGCGGTCGCGAAGCACTTCCATGACGGGATGGTTCCAGACGGTCTCGAACGAATCGGTCCGCAGGTTGCCGAGGCGGATGGGCATGAAGACGCAGGGCGTCGCGTCGCCGCGGAGCCCTGCTTATCGACCCACCACCGCGCGTCGCCCGGCAGCCACGTGCCATACGTCGTCCAGGTAATGAAGTAGGCCAGCGGCTTCGGCATAACATGACCCCTCGCTTAGACGCTCGGGGCTAGTCGGCGCACCAAAAAACTAGCCGCGAGCGCCCAAGCGAGCGGTGCCGTCGAAGCACAACGACGCCCACCGACGGCTCGCCTCACGCCGACAGGATCCGCAACCTAGCCAACCTTCATCTCCACCTCGAACGGCGTGACATACACCTCGCCGTGAAGGCGTTCGGCAATCTCCTCGCGGCTGGCGGTTTCCAGAAGCAACTCGACGGCTTCGCGCAGATTCGCCTTGGCCTGCTCGAAGGTCTTTCCCTGTGCGGCCACGTCCAATTCCTGGCAGATTGCGACGTATTCTTCCTCTTCGCGGTGAATGGCTGCCGTAAAGGTGCGTTTTCCCATGCTTAGTCCTCTCCTGAGCCCAGCGCATTATACCCTAGTCGTTTCGAGCGGCAAACGCGAAAAGGCCATGAAGTTCACGCAAACAGATTCCGGTCGAGGCGGCAGCCCCGGACCGAGTCGGCCAAAGCCCTTCGCTATCCCATTTGCCTCACATTGGCGACCGGCTTGATCTCATTGTGGCAATAGGGGCAGAGCCGGAAGTTGACCTTGACGACGCCGCCGCAGGTAGGACACTTAATCCGGGGCGTTTGGCAGGACAACGTGATGTAGGCAATCCAGCCGCCCACGGGATGAATACCGAACAGCATCCAGGCCGGCGAGTAGTTCTTGCGCCGGGCGACCCGAAGGCCCAGTGTGATCGGCAGGATCCAGCCCACGAAGGCCACAACGGCCAGGGCGATGAAGCCCAGCACAACCGCTAAAACAGCAACCGCGGCTTCTGGCATACTACGTCCTCCTTCCGAGTCGGCGCGTCGCCTTCCTGGGTCGCGCCCACGACCTTTCTAACGCCACAACAAGGCCCCGTGTTCAGCGGAGTCTACGCAAACAGGTTCCGGTCCAGGCGGCGGTACTGCACCGCTTCGGCGAGGTGCATCACGGTGATGGACGGCGCTTCTTCCAGGTCCGCAATCGTGCGGGCGGTCCTGAGGATCTTATCGTGCGCGCGGGCCGAGAGGCCCAACTCGGCCATCGCCTGCTTCAAAAGACTCTCCCCCGCATCGTCCAGGGTGCAGAACCGCTTGACTTGCTTGTGCGTCATGTGGGCGTTCGTCGTCCGTCCGTCGCCGAAGCGCTTCGCCTGAGCCGCCCGGGCACGGCCCACGCGCTCGCGCATCAGCGCGCTTGTCGTGCCGTCGGTCCGACCCCTCAGTTCCCGATACGGCACGGCCGGGACGTCGAGGTGAATGTCGATGCGGTCGAGGAGCGGGCCGCTGATTTTCCCCATGTAGTTCTGAATCTGGCGGGGCGTGCAGTGGCACTCGCGCTTCGGGTCCGTCAGGTATCCGCAAGGGCACGGGTTCAGGGCCGCCACCAGCATAATCTGCGCGGGGAACGTCAGACTGGCCTGGGCCCGGCTGATGGTCACAAAGCCGTCCTCCAGGGGCTGG
>DATLBA010000052.1:0-5196 GCA_035527275.1 Phycisphaerae bacterium | reverse complement strand
GCAGATTAAGGCGAAGAAGGTTGTGGTCAAGTTGTTCCTTCGCCACCCGCTCCATGCGAAACTCTATTTGCTCTTCCGGCCCGATCCGGTGAACCCCTCTGTGGGCTTCCTCGGCAGCAGCAACCTCACTCTGGCGGGCCTCTCCCGGCAGGGCGAACTGAACGTGGACGTGCTTGATCACGACGCCTGTGCCAAGTTGGCGCGGTGGTTTGAGGATCGCTGGCAGGACAAGTGGTGTCTGGACATCTCCGCCGACCTCGTGCAGATCATCGAACAGAGTTGGGCGCGCGAAGAGCCGGTCCCGCCGTATCACATCTACGTGAAGATGGCCTACCACCTCTCACAAGAGGCCCGTGCCGGCCTCAGCGAGTTCCGTATTCCCGCCGACTTTGGTCGCAGGCTCTTCGAGTTTCAGACCGCCGCCGTGAAGATTGCAGCCCATCACCTGAACAAACGCGGCGGCGTTATCATTGGCGATGTTGTGGGCCTGGGCAAGACGCTCATGGCGTCGGCCGTCGCGCGTATCTTTGAGGACGATCAGGGCCTGGAGACGCTCATTATCTGCCCAAAAAACCTGGTCTCCATGTGGGAAGACTACAAGGACACATACCGTCTGCGGGCCAGGGTCCTTTCCATCAGCCGCGTCATCAAGGAGTTGCCCAAGTTGCGGCGATACCGCGTCGTCGTCATCGACGAAAGCCACAACCTGCGGAACCGCGAAGGTAAGCGATACCGTGCGATTCATGAGTACGTGCGGGAGAACGAGAGCCGGTGTATCCTCCTGTCAGCCACGCCATACAACAAGACCTACCTTGACCTCTCGAATCAGTTGCGGCTCTTCGTGCCTGAGGACAAGGACCTCGGCATCCGGCCGGAAGTCCTTCTGCGTGAACTCGGCAACATGGAGTTTGGGCGCTACCAGTGTCAGCCCCGGTCCCTGGCCGCCTTTGAGCACAGTCCCTATGCAGACGACTGGCGCGAACTGATGCGACTGTATTTGGTGCGCCGAACGCGCGGTTTCATTCAGGAGAACTACGCCCAGACCGATCCGGCGAACGGCCGCAAGTTCCTTGTCTTTGAGGACGGCACCCACTCCTACTTCCCCGTCCGTGTGCCGAAGACGGTAAAGTTTAAGATCGACGACAAGAGCGCCGCTGACCAATACGCGCGGCTCTATGCTCCAGGTATCGTAGACACCATCAATGCCCTCAACCTGCCGCGATATGGTCTCGGCAACTATGTCGCCGCCTCGCCCCATGAGCCGCCGACACAGGCCGAAACCCGGGTTCTCCAAGACCTGTCGCGGGCCGGGAAGCGGCTGAAGGGCTTCTGCCGCACCAACCTGTTCAAGCGACTGGAAAGCAGCGGCGTGGCCTTCATCCACTCCCTCAAGCGGCACGTCTTGCGGAATTACGTCTGCCTCCATGCCATCGAGAACGAGCAGCCCCTGCCCATCGGCACACAGGACGCCGCCATGCTGGACGACCGTCTTTACGACGAGGACGCCGACGACGTGTGCGCTACGGCGGCCATGTTCGACGAGGCCGACGAGAACGCTGACGCGTGTGCGGGGCCTCCACTGAATGAACTGCAGACGTTGGACGACTTCCGGCGGAAGGCGGCCGAGGTCTATGCCACGTTCGCAGACCAGTATCAGCGGCGGTTCAAGTGGCTGCGCCCCGGCCTGTTCGTCAAGAGTCTCGCCAACGACCTGGAGAAGGACGCCGGCGACCTCTTCGGAATTCTCCGCAAGGCCGGCGAATGGCACCCCGCCAAGGACGCCAAACTGGAGGCTCTCTACCGCCTCCTGGCCACAAAGCACCCGAAGGAAAAGGTTATCGTCTTCACGCAGTTCGCCGACACCGTGTACTACTTGGCGGCCCAACTCAAGTCGCGGGGCATTGAGAAGATCGAAGGTGTCACCGGCGAATCGGCCGATCCCACGGGTTCGGCGTGGCGTTTTAGCCCCGTGAGCAACAACCGGCGTGAGAAGATCAGCCCCGAGCAGGAACTTCGCGTGCTAGTCGCCACCGATGTCCTGAGCGAAGGCCAAAACCTTCAGGACTGCGCCATCGTCGTGAACTACGACCTGCCCTGGGCCATCATCCGCCTAGTCCAGCGGGCGGGCCGCGTGGACCGCATCGGCCAGCAGTCTGAGACGATCCTCTGCTACTCGTTTCTGCCAGCCGACGGCGTGGAACGCGTCATCCGGCTGCGGTCGCGCGTGCGGCAGCGCCTTCAGGAAAATGCCGAGATCGTCGGCACGGACGAGGCATTCTTCGAGGACGACCGCGACGACCAGGCCATCCGCGACCTCTTCACCGAGAAATCCGGCATCCTCGATGGCGACGCCGATACCGAGGTGGACCTCGCGTCCTACGCCTACCAGATTTGGAAGAACGCCACCGACGCCGATGCGCGCCTCCAGAAGACCATCGAGGACCTGCCGCCCGTGGTCTATTCCACCCGGCCGCACGCGCCCAGCGAAAAGCAGCCCGAGGGCGTGCTGGTCTATGTCCGCACGGCCGAGGGCAACGACGCCCTGGCCTGGGTGGACCGCGAGGGCCGTAGCGTCACGGAGTCGCAGTTTGCCATCCTCAAGGCGGCCGAGTGCAGACCCGATACGCCCACCTTGCCGCGGGCCGACAACCACCATGCCCTCGTCCGCAAGGGCGTCGAACTGATCGCCGAAGAGGAGAAGTCTGTCGGCGGCCAGTTGGGTCGGCCATCGGGGGCACGGTTCCGCACCTATGAGCGCCTCAAACGATACGCCGAGGAGGTCAAGGGCACGATTTTTGAGTCGCAGGAGTTGCTGAAGGCCATCGAGGAGATCTACCGCTATCCCTTGCAGCAGTCGGCCATTGACACCCTGAACCGCCAGCTTCGTAGCGGCGCCAGCGACGAAACGCTCGCGCAACTTGTGATCGCCCTTCGCAGCGACGGCCGCCTCTGCATCATCCACGAAGAGGAGCAGCCAACCCAGGAACCGCGTATCATCTGCTCCCTCGGCCTAGCGCCCGCCAAGGACAACCCCGGCTGGCTGAAGGCGGACCCTCCGCCGCAGCCGAAATTGTTCCCGACCGCCGCGAAGCCGCGTCGTCGCCGGAAGGAGTAGCCGCCCAATGCCGCTTGATGTCGCGTTGGCCCGTCGATGCCTTAAGGACAGCGACTTCAACTGCCTGTTCATCGAAGGCCTCGGCTGGGACCGCTACTCATCGCACCTAGACGTTACGGTGGACGACCGCACACACAGCCTTTCGGCCGTCGCCCAAAAGCGCGGCATGGTGGCCTTTGTCTGGCAGCCGCCTTCTGGCAACCGTATCCCCGACTATCCTACCCGCCGCAAGGTTGAGCGCAAGGTCGCCAAAAGCGTCCACGAGCATCTCATCGTCTATGTGGACGGCGCCCGCACGATGCAGGTCTGGCAGTGGGTCAAGCGCGAGGCCGGCAAGCCCACCGCTTGCCGCGAACACACGTACCATCACACCCAGCCCGGCGATGCCCTCATCCAGAAACTACAGGCCCTCGCCTTCTCCATCGAAGATGAAGAGGGCCTAACCCTCTTCGACGTGACCAGCGGTGTCCGCGCCGGCTTCGATGTCGAGAAGGTCACCAAGCGGTTCTATGACCGCTTTAAGACCGAGCATGCGGCCTTCACGAAGTTCCTGAAGGGCATTCCCGACGAGGGTCTCCAGCGCTGGTACGTCTCCGTGATGCTCAACCGCCTCATGTTTATCTACTTCATTCAGAAGAAGGGCTTCCTCGACAACGACGCCGACTACCTGCGGAACAAACTGGCCGCAAGCCGCGACCGTGGCAAGGACCGCTACTACCGCGATTTCCTCTGCCCCCTCTTCTTCGAGGGTTTTGCCAAGCAGCCCCAAGATCGCTCGGCCGCCACCAATCGTCTCCTGGGCCAGGTGCCGTACCTCAACGGCGGCCTCTTCCTGAAGCACCAGATCGAAGAGCAGCACGGCCGCACGATTGAGATTCCCGACAAAGCGTTCGAGAAGATATTCGCCTTCTTCGACACCTACCAATGGCACCTCGACGAGCGGCCGCTCAAGAAGGACAACGAGATCAATCCCGACGTGCTGGGCTACATCTTCGAGAAGTACATCAACGCGATACAGCCTGGGGAGCAGAAGGCCAAGGGGGCCTACTACACCAAGGAAGACATCACCGGCTACATCAGCCAGAACACCGTCATCCCGCGCCTCTTCGACATGGCCCGCACCAAGTGCAAAGTCGCCTTCGACTTGCCCGCCGAAGCATCAGCGAAGGCGGGGGGAGGGGCTCCCGTCTGGCGGCTCCTTGCGGCCGACCCCGACCGCTACATCTACGAGCCCGTCCGCAGGGGCGTCATCGCCGAGGATGGCAGCATCATCCCCGAACCCGTCCTGCCCGACTTTGTGCAGAAGGGAATGCACGACCCCAAGGCCCGCATGTTCGACAAGCGCTATAACCTCGGCAAGGCGGAAGTCATTCCAGGCCCCGACGGTCCGAACCTCGCCCTCCCGACCGAGACGTGGCGGGAGTACGTCGAGCGCCGTAAGCGCTGCCTCGACCTTCGGCGAAAGATAGCCGCCGGCGAGGTCCATGAGATCAACGACCTTATCACCCTGAACCTTGACATCCGCCAGTTCGCCCAGGACGTGGTGGAAAACGCCGAGGGGCCGGACCTCCTTGTGGCCTTCTGGAACGCCATCCAGGGAATCACCGTCCTCGACCCGGCCTGCGGCTCAGGGGCGTTCCTCTTTGCCGCCCTGAACATCCTGGAGCCCCTGTACGAGGCGTGCCTGGACCGCATGACCGCGTTCCTGGATGAATGGGGCGAGGCCGGCCGCAAGCGCCACCCCAACTACCATAAACTCTTTACCGAGACCCTCGCCCGCGTGGCAGAACACCCCAGCCGCCGATACTTCATCCTTAAGTCCATCGTCATCCAGAACCTCTACGGCGTGGATATCATGGACGAGGCGGTTGAAATCTGCAAACTCCGCCTCTTTCTCAAACTCGTTGCCCAGGTCGATGACCCCGACCGCATTGAGCCCTTGCCCGACATTGACTTTAACATCCGGGCCGGAAACACCCTCGTGGGCTTTGCCACACGTGAGAGCGTCCGCGAGGCCCTAGCCAAGGAGACCTCGGGGCAGCAGAAGATGGTTTACGGAGACGAGGCCGAGGCCCTCAAGC
>DATLBA010000051.1:0-24893 GCA_035527275.1 Phycisphaerae bacterium | reverse complement strand
AGCCCCCCCCCCCCCCTTTTTCGATTTGACTTTGCCGGATTCTGATGTATACTCTCAGCGAAGGCAGGCTTGAGACTTGAGGCCGGAGACTGGAAGTACGGAAGAGAAGGCACATTTTAGAATAACGGTGCCGCTCGATGGCAGGACGGCGGTCGCTGTAAAAGGGGCTCCCTGCCTTTCAAGGAGGAGTAAAACTGGGATGATGAGGTCGGCTTTGGTGACGCCTACCCCAAAGGTCAGGGGGCAGGCAAATGTTCGTTTCCCAGGGTCTCGGCCAGAGACCCGCAAAAGCCCCTCAGAGGGCGGAAGGAGTGGTAAGATGTTCAAGCACACGATTACTTTTGCAGCGGTTGTGGGATTGGTCTTCGCACTGGCCCCGGCGGCACAGGCGAGCGGCTGGACCGGCCCCGGAGGCATTATATCCCCGGTGGGGCTGGCGCCCGGGGGCAAATATCACTTGGTCTTCGTCACGAGCGGGAAACCCAGTGACGCCTCGACATCGGCCAGTCTCGCCACTTACCATGCGGCAGTGAATACCGTCGCCGACGGAAGTTCACTAACCGACATGGAGGAAGTTACTTGGTACTGTATAGGCTCAACCGCGACTGCGAACGCCATAGATCTATTCTCGGATGCGTCCCCGATCTACCTCTTGGACGGGACGACCCAGGTTTCCGCTACCTATGAACTTATGTGGAGCGGAAGCATTGACAACAAGATCAACATAAGCGAGAATGGCCCCGATAGCGGGACAATAGGGGGCGATGCTTGGACCGGTACGGGCAAGTTGGGCCTGGCATCGGCCTATCCATTGGGTTCGGCAGAAGAGTGCACGTATGGGGGTGCGTGGTCCGCTGGCGAACAATGGATATCCGCGGGAACTGGCACCGCGTGGGATTTTAAGCACCTGTACGCGATGAGCGGCGAGCTCACAGTCGTTCCCGAGCCGGCAACGATGGCCCTGCTGGGTCTCGGCGCCTTAGGCCTCGTCTTCGGACGTAACCGCCGGTAAGTCGGCGAATAACATACGTAAGGGCGACGAGATACGTCCGGAAAAATTCGAGCGGCGGCCTACACGGCCGCCGCTCAGATTCCATGCTATCCGTCCCCGCGAAAGTCCCCCGCTCCGATCCCGGGGCCACAAGGACTGCGCGGTTTCCCGGACTCCAGGTCGGCCGCCCCCCGCGCTAACCAGTGCAGCCGTGGGCCGTCGTTGCATCGCCCTTCCTATACCAACCACACTCACGGCCTCGGCGGCGGCGGCGTTGATCCGCCGGTTGTCGAATCGTCCCAAGCCCATACCGGCCCAGCGTAGCCAACGTCGAACATACTGGCCGATGCGTTCTTCTCCCGCACCTTGCTCATAAAGCCGGCCCGCTCGTTCGACGAACCTTTCGACCGTCCTTCGGGCAATGCCCGTCAAGCCGACGGACGAAAAGGTATACCCAAGAAAGTCGAATCCTCGACTGATGCGGCCAATAAACGTCTTGTCAGGATGCTTCTGAACCTTTAGTTCGGCCAGAATCGCGTTGACGCGGCGGATCGCCTTTCGCAGTTTCCATCGCGTGGGCGACAGGATGACCCAGTCGTCCATGAAACGGGCGTAGAACAGCCCGCCGTCCGCCATCGCGTCGTCCAGGGGTTTCAGATACAAGGCGGCCATCAGCGGCGACAGCGGGCATCCAAGCGAAATGCCCTTCGTCACGTCTTCGAACAGCCCGTCGTCGTAAATGGTTCGACGCATGTAGGCCCAAAGAAGAGCCAGCACGCGGCTATCGGTGATGTGTTTCTGCAACTGTGAGAATAGGATTTCGTGGTCGATGCCGGCGTAATACCTTTTGACGTCGGTGCGGAAGCCGTAGGTGTTTGCGGACAGTCGCTGCGCAACGTCTCGCACGGCGGCTTTGGCCCCGCCGCGGCCGGCCAAATGGTAACAGCGGCCGGACAGGTGCGGCCCCAGCCGCCGGGAAAGGACGATAGCAACGGCTTTTAGAACCAGGGCGTCCGGCGATGACCACCCCTCGACGGTCTCGCCCGGCAAGCGATAACGCCGCACCGCCTCGAAGCGATAGGTCCCGGCCAATAACCGGCGCTGCAGGATCGGCCGTATCTCCGGCCACCGCCACCGCAGGTCCCACACGTCGTTATTCGCGTGGGAATCCCTACGCTGTTTGCAAAGCCACCGGTAAGCAAGTTCAAGCACTTCTTCGGATGCGATTTCTTCCATCATGAACGCACCCCGGCCGCCGCCTTCATCCTATTGTTGCCCTCGCGGGGGTCAAGACCCGGTTTTGGGTTTTCGCAAGGGGGCAGTCCCCAATGACCCCGCGTGCTTGAATTTCTCGCGATTTGCGCGGATAATGGTCGAGGTCGTACCAGTAGTATAGAGAATTTTGAACAGAACCCCCCGGCAGGGTTTAGGTTATAAGTGAAGGGCGATTGGCGCAGAGGGTGCAAGCGGACGCCTATCCATGCCGGACGAGTTGGACGCGTGCTGGAAACCACTGACATCCTGCTTCATGTCGAAGGTCTTACGACGCGCTTTTTCACCGACGAGGGCGTCGCCCGCGCCGTCGAGGACGTTTCCTTCGACGTGCCGCGCGGAGGCACCCTCGCACTCGTCGGCGAATCGGGGTGCGGCAAGACGGTTACGGCCCTGTCGATCCTTCGCCTCGTGCCCGACCCCCCCGGCCGCATCGTCGCCGGCAGGGTGCGCCTCGACAGCGCGGACCTGCTGGGCCTCCCGGAGGAGGAGATGCGCCGGGTGCGCGGCAACCGGATCTCGATGATCTTTCAGGAGCCGATGACCAGCCTCAACCCCGTTTTCACCATCGGCGACCAGATCATCGAAGCTCTTCTGCTTCACCAAAAGGCCGACCGCGCCGCAGCGCTCGAGCGGGCCGTCGCGATGCTCCGCAAGGTCGGCATCTCGGATCCCGCTTCCCGCGTTCGGGAATATCCGCACCAGATGTCCGGCGGCATGCGCCAACGCGTCATGATCGCCATGGCTCTGGTTTGCGGGCCGGAACTCCTCATCGCCGACGAGCCGACCACCGCCCTCGACGTCACCATCCAGGCCCAGATCCTCGACCTCCTGCGCGACCTTCAGCGCGGCACCGGTCTCAGCATGCTGATGATCACGCACGACCTGGGAATCGTCGCCGAAATCGCCCACGTCGTCGCCGTCATGTATGCCGGCCGCATCGTCGAGCAGGCCGGCCTCCGCGAACTCTTCAAGAACCCCCTCCACCCTTACACGGTGGGGTTGTTCCGAAGCCTGCCCAGCCTTGAGCCGAGCGATACGGAACTGGCCGTCATCCCCGGTTCCGTCCCGAGCCCGCTGGCCGTTCCGCCCGGGTGCCCGTTCCATCCGCGTTGTCCGCTTGCCGATGGCGTCCGATGCCCGACACAGCGGCCGCCGCTCAAGGCCAAGGCGAGCGGCCACCTCGCCGCCTGCTGGCACAGCGACCGCGTGGCCGAGATGCGAGAGCGAAAGGAGGCCCTGTACGGAACATGATGACGCCTCCTCCAGACCGCAAGGATGATGCTCTCCTGCTCGAGGTCCGCGACCTGAGGACCCATTTTCCGGTTCGCCGCGGCCTGTTCGGCCGGACCATCGGCCACGTCCGCGCCGTGGACGGCGTTTCGTTCACCATCCGCCGCGGCCGAACGCTCGGCCTCGTGGGCGAATCGGGATGCGGCAAGACGACCACCGGGCGCACCATCCTCCGCCTCATCCCCGCCACCGGCGGATCCGTCCTCTTTGAGGGCCGCCCCGTGTTCGACCTTGAAGCCTCCCGGATGCGCCGAATCCGACGCCACATGCAGGTTATCTTTCAGGACCCGTATGGCAGCCTGAACCCGCGGATGACCGTCGGCGCCATCGTTGGCGAACCGCTCAGCGTGCACGGCGTTGCCCGCGGCCGCGAGCGCGAGCACAAGGTCGCGGGGCTTCTAGAGCGCGTCGGCCTGGACCCGGCCGCCGTCAACCGCTATCCGCACGAGTTTTCCGGCGGCCAGCGCCAGCGCATCGGCATCGCCCGGGCCCTGGCCCTCGAGCCGAAGTTCATCGTCTGCGACGAACCCGTCAGCGCCCTGGACGTCTCGATCCAGGCCCAGATACTCAATCTCCTCGAACGCCTCCAGAGGGAACTGCATCTGGCGTATCTGTTCATCGCCCACGACCTGGCCGTCGTCAAGCACATTGCCGACGAGGTGGCCGTGATGTACCTGGGCCGAATCGTCGAGCGCGCCCCTGGCGACGTCCTTTACGCGAACCCGCTGCACCCCTATACGAAGTGCCTGATGTCGGCGATACCGCGGCCCGACCCGGACGCCCCACGCCGGCGGGTCGTGCCTCGCGGCGAAGTGCCGAGCGCGATGAACCCGCCTCCGGGATGCCCGTTCCACCCGCGCTGCCCCTGGGTGTTCGAGCGGTGTGCGGCCGAGACGCCGTCGCTTCTGCCCATGCCGGATAACCCGCAGCACCTGGTCGCGTGCCACCTGCACCATTGAGCCGCGCGGCAGGGCCGGGTAAACTTTCGCCGGCAAGCGACCGATAAGAGGGGAAGCTAGAGGAGGCCCCATGACGCTCCGCATCGCATTGGCTCTCTGGACGATCGTCATGTCGTGCGCCGTTGCTTCGGCCGCCGCCGAGCCCGCCCAGTCGCTGCCTGCGCTGGCGCTGATACCCGAAGAAGCGGTCGCCTTCCTCCATTTGCCGAACCTCAAGACCGCAGACGACGATCTTGCGCGGTTCGCGGAGCGCACAGGCTGGCGACTCGGCGAGAGGGAGCGGCCCATCTTGAATGCCCTGGTCCGCCGGACGGGCATCGAGGCCGGCCTCGACTCCGACGGCCCCGCCGCCGTCGCCTTCATGGACCCCAAGCGCTACCGCGGCCGCTACACGCTCTATGTCCTTCCGGTCGCCGACTGGGACGTGCTGCTCCAGACCACCACAGCCGAGGAGATGGCGGACGACCTGTATGCCCTGACGGGGACGGCCGGCCCGCGCTACGTCCTCAGGCGTGGCCGTTTCGCCCTCGTGACGAGTTCCGTGCGAACGATGGACACGGTGGCCCCGGCCGAACCGATTCTCGGTTCCCTGCTGCCTGAAACGCTCGCCCGCGCCGCTGGACCGAACCCGATGCTTTACGTCAACGTGCATCGCCTGACCCGCGCCTACGAAAGCGAAATTGTCTCCTGGTTCCGCGCGGCCAGCGGCCAACTTTATTACGAACCCTACGCCCTCGCTTACGCCGACATGCTCATCACGTATATGCTCGGCATCGCGGACCTCCTCGATCAGGTGGAGACGGCCGAAGCCGCCGTCCGGTTCGGGCCGGAAGGGCTGGGCGTGGACCTCGCGGTGCGGTTCGTCGAAGGGGCGAGCGTCGCCGAGTTCCTCTCCGCCCAGGGGCCCGGAACCGCTCCGGTCCCCGACTGGGGCGACACGCCGCCCGCCTCCGCAACGACCGTCCGCATCGACCCTGAAACGCGGACGGACTTCGCCCTCCGGGCCACTCGATTCTTCCTGGAAAAGGCGCCCAGGCCCGAGCCGCTTCCCGAAGCCACCAAAAACGAGGTCTACGAGGCCGTCCAGACGTTTGTGGAGTCCCTGGGCGACCGCGTGATGTATCTTTCGAGGCCGGCGGCCCCGGGGCTTGGCGTCGCAAGCCAGGCCGCGGTTTACGAACTGAAGGACCCCGAAGGGTTCCGGAAGGGCGTCCAAATGCTGGCGGCGGCGTGGGAGAGACTCGCAGACCAGTTGAACCTCTACCTGAAGATCAAGGCGCTCCCCGACGCCAGACACATCGGCGGCGTTCCCGTGACACTCTACGTGCCGCGCTTTCGCTTCGGTGCTCCGCCGCGCCACGTCAAGTTTCGCAAATGGCTCCAGGGCCTTTACGGGCCCGAGGGCATGGTCTATCGCGTCGCCGTTGTCGGGAACAAGGCGGTGGTCGGAACGGGGAGCGACCTTGCGCTTTTCCAGGCGACGGTCGAGCGCTTGGCCGCCGGCAAACCCGCTGAGACGCCGCCCGCCGCCGCCCGGCTCCAGAAACAGTTGCCCGCCTCGCAGAACGTGTCCATCGCGATGAGCCTTCCGCTGTACCTCCGGCAGGCGCTGCTCCGGGGCCAGACGCCGCCCGAACAGGTCGGCACGGCGGACCCCGGCAGCGAGTTGGTCGGTCTCAGCCTCCGTGCGGACGGCGCCACTCTCCGCGCGGCTTCCTACTGGCCGCACGAACAATTGCGCCTGGCGCGAGAACTCATCGAGCGCGTCGCGCCGAAAATTGCCGAGGTCCCCGAATCGCTCTTTGAGCCGAGCGAGGAAGGCCCGCCCGTTGAAGAACGTGCGCCGGCGCCCGCCGCCCCTGAACCGGAGGCGCCCGAACCTGCTGAGCCGCTGCCCCCCGAGCCCGAGGCGCCGGCGGAATAGTTCGAAGAATGCCCCGAACAGGCAGCGGTCCGGTCACGACCCCCCGAAGAAGGTCCCCAGAACCATCAGCGTGTTGAATGCGCTGTGCGCGATGATCGGCGCGAGGAGGCTCCGCGTCCGGTAGGCGGCGTAGCCCAGCCCCAGCCCAAGGATAAAGAGGCCCGGAACCGCCTGCGGTTCATACAGAACATGGACCACCGCAAACAGTGCGCTCGTCGCAATCAGCGCACGGAACGGACCGACCGCCTTCAGAAGCGTCGTCTGAAGGATGCCCCGATATAGGAACTCCTCACCGAGCGGCGCGAGAACCGACGCCTGGAGAACCGTCAGCAGGAGGACCCACCACTGCGGCCACTCGCGCAGCGCCGCGAATGACGGGTGCTCCACGGACTCCAAACGGAAAAGCCACATCAGGAACACGCCCGCCGCCGTCCCCGCGACGCAGAGCGGCAACACGATAACGACTATACCCAGGCCCCGGACGATCTCGGGCCAAACGCGGCCGGCGCGCACCCCCACCGTCGCAGCCGCCCCGCGGCCGAACCGGAGCACCACGGCCAGGCCGATCAGAGGCGGCACGATTTGGGCCAAAAATACGCCGGGGCTCAATGAATACGGCACGTCCAACGGTTCCCACGGCAACAGACCCTTTGCCGCCATCCGAACGTAAACGTCACCCAGAAACATCGCCAGAAGGAACGTTCCGAGGAATAGGAGGAAGCCGAACTGAACGGACCAGCGGACCGCCGGCATCGCCCTGTCCAGCGGCAGCGGAAGCGACCGTCCCAAGACCCACCAGCGCCAGACTCGCCGAAGCGCTATCAGCGCGGCCGGCAGGCAGACGAGACACGCGATCCACAGCCACAGGTGCGGAACCGGATCGCGCCACGTCACCACGTCCGTCGTGTCCATCGGGCCCCTTGATGCGTGTGCGGAGACAGGGCAGGGCGGCTCCACGGCCGCCACCAGTCTACTGCGCCTTCACGTGGACCTTCCGCCGCCGCGGACCGTCGAACTCGCAAAAATACACCGCCTGCCACGTCCCAAGAACCGGCCGCCCCCCCGACACCAGCAGCACGAGCGAAGGGCCGAACAGACACGACTTGATGTGGGCCGCCGAGTTCCCTTCGGTGTGGTGGTACGCATCGTCGAACGGGACAATCTTGTTCGTCTCGGCCACGATGTCGCGCGTGACGCTCGGGTCGGCGTTCTCGTTAATTGTGACGCCGGCCGTCGTGTGCGGCACAAACACCACCGCCGTCCCCTCCGAGACGCCTTCCTTCGCGATCGCGTCGGCCACATGGGACGTAATGTCAACCATCTCCACGCGCGACCCGGTCTTCACGGTCAACGTTTGCATGCCGCACCTCGCTCGCCTGCATCATCGCTTCCGGCGCATTCTAGGCGGGCGCCGCCATCCTTCAAGCAAAAAGGTTGACTCTCGGCCCGGGGTGCGACAAGATTCGGCGTGACCAGCCGCGAGCGTAGGCGAGCGGTCAGCAACGACCAAAGGTCGCCCCATGCCCGATATCCTCGAAAAAATTCTTCAGGTCAAACGCCGCGAGGTGGCCGGTCTCGCGCCGCGCCTGGCCGACTTTAGGGCCGCCTGCCGCGACGCGCCACCGCCACGAAGCCTCGCCGAGGCCCTTCGGCGAGCCTCGGATGAGCCCGTCCGCATCATCGCCGAGGTCAAACACAAATCGCCCTCGGCGGGAGTGATTGCCGACCTGTTCGACCCGGTCGCCATCGCGCGGGCCTATGAGGAGGCGGGGGCGGACGCCATTTCCTGCCTGACGGACGCCGAGTTTTTCGGCGGTTCCATCGAACATTTGCGCGAAATCCGGCGGGCGGTCCGTCTGCCGGTCCTGAGGAAAGATTTCCTCATCGCGCCGGTCCAGGTTTACGAGGCGCGAGCCGCCGGCGCCGACGCGATCCTGTTGATTGCCGAAGTCCTCAAGCTGCCAGCCATGACCGACCTTGCGGCCCTCGCGGCGGAGTTGGGTATGGACGTCCTGGCCGAAGCCCACAGCGAGGCGGCACTCGAAAAGGCGCTTGGCTGCGGCGCTCGTCTCGTCGGCGTCAACAATCGAGACCTGGCGACGTTCCAGGTCCGTTTGGAGACCACCGAGCGCCTGGCGCCACGCGTGCGCGAAGCGGGTCCTTGTGGCAAGGACGCCTCCGAGCGCCGCGTCCTCGTTTCGGAAAGCGGCATCCAGACCGCCGCCGACGTTCGCCGCCTCGTCGCCGCCGGTGTGGACGCCATCCTCGTCGGCGAAGCCCTGCTTCGGAGCGGAGATGTTCAGGGCAAGATCGCCGAGTTGAAGGGCGGGTAGCGCACCCGCGCTACGCCTCGCCGCCGGAAGCGTCGACAAGCGGGACCAGGGCGGCGAAGTCGCATAGGCGCGCCATGGCGCGGTTGCGGGTCGGGATGCTCGACTCGTGAACGGCCGCGAGCGGATTCAAGCCGCCTGTCACGACTTTGAGCCACCGGAACGTCGAGAAGCGGGCGGCTTCTTGTTTTGCGCGCGGAGCGCCCCTAGACCAGGCCCTGGGCCTGCATCGCGTTGGTGACCTTCAGGAACCCGGCGATATTGGCCCCCGCCATGAGGTTCCCTTTCCGGCCGTAGGCCGCGGCTACCTGGACACACTGGTCGTAGATATCGTCCATGATTCGGTGCAGCCGCCGGTCCACTTCCTCGAACGGCCAGGCGAGGCGCATGGAGTTCTGGCTCATCTCGAGGGCGCTGGTTGCCACGCCGCCGGCGTTTGCGGCCTTCGCCGGGCCGAACGCCACGTCGGCGTCCAGAAACGTCTGGATGGCCTCGGGCGTCGAGGGCATGTTGGCGCCTTCGCCGACCGCGATGCAGCCGTTCTTGACCAGTTGCCGGGCGGTGTCGGCGTCGATTTCGTTCTGCGTGGCCGAGGGCAGGGCGACGTCGCACGGCACGGACCAGATGTCCCGCCAACCTTCGGCATACGTCGCGGAGGCGTGTTCCTGGGCGTATTCCTTGATTCGTCCTCGCTCGACTTCCTTGATGCGCTTGACGGTATCGGGTTTGATGCCCTTCTCGTCCACGATGTAGCCGTTCGAGTCGGACATCGCGATGACTTTGGCCCCCATTTCCCGGGCCTTTTCGCAGGCGTAGAGGGCAACGTTCCCCGACCCGGAGATGACAACCTTCAGGCCTTTCCAATCCTTGCCTTTCGCTTCGAGCAAGCGCGAAACGAAGTACACGAGGCCGTAACCCGTGGCTTCGGTCCGCACGAGCGAGCCGCCCCACTCCAGGCCCTTTCCCGTAAGGACGCCGGTGAAGGTGTTCGTCAGTTTCTTGTATTGCCCGAAGAGGAATCCGATCTCGCGCGCCCCTACGCCGATGTCGCCGGCCGGGATGTCCGTGTCCGGGCCGACGTGGCGAAAGAGTTCGTTCATAAAACTCTGGCAGAAGCGCATGACCTCGTTGTCGCTCTTGCCCTTGGGGTCGAAGTCGCTGCCGCCTTTCGCGCCGCCGATCGGCGTCGTCGTAAGGGCGTTCTTGAAGACCTGTTCGAACCCCAGAAACTTGATGATGCCCAGATAGACCGACGGGTGGAACCGCAGGCCGCCCTTGTAGGGGCCGATGGCGCTCGAGAACTCGACGCGGAAGCCGCGGTTGACGTGGACCTCGCCCTTGTCGTCCATCCAGGGGACGCGGAAGATGATCTGCCGCTCCGGCTCCACGATCCGCTCGAAGATCTTCATCCGGGCAAGTTCCGGATGCTTGTCGATGACGACAGCGACGGACTCGGCCACCTCCCGAACCGCCTGGTGAAACTCTTCCTCACCCGGGTTGCGGGCCGTGACGGTCTCCATGACGCTTTCAACGAACTGCTCGCTCATCTCCTCTCTCCTTTTAGTCGGCGGCCTTCGGCCGTGTGCCTCGGTTGCTTGCGGTGCCGAAAAACGCCTAGCGGCCCCTCGCCGGGCCATCGTCCCATCATAGGGGTTCGAGGCAAGGAGGCAAGCGAAGTTTCCGCATCTTTCCACCTGATTGTTCCCCATCAGTGGCACACAGTTGCCGCATAGTCGCTCGCTGCCCACGGCCGCATCCCGGCTCGTCCTTCATCCCGGCGCGCCGGGACAAAGGTTGACCGGACGGCCGCGTTTTTTTACACTCTGGGACCTTTTACCTTGAGGGGGCCATGAACGAGATTATCGCCAAACACAGCCTGGGCCCGGGCATCTTTCGCCTGGAGGTGGCCTACCCGAAACTGGCCCGCAAGGCCCGGCCGGGCCAGTTCGTCATTCTTCGCGTCTCCGAGGACGGCGAACGCTTCCCGCTCACCATTGCCGATTGCGATCCCGAGCGGGGAACCATCACATTGATTTTTCAGGTGGCCGGCAAATCGACGGCCCTGCTGGCGGCGATGAAGACGGGCCAGGCGATCCTGGGCGTCACGGGACCGCTCGGCGTGCCGACCGAGATTGAGCGATTCGGGCGAGTCCTCTGCGTCGGCGGCGGCATCGGCGTCGCGCCCCTTTACCCTATTGCCAAGGCCCTCAAACGGGCCGGCAATCACCTGACCAGCATCCTCGGCGCCCGCTCGAAGGACTTGGTGATCCTGGAGCAAGAGTTTCGGGCGCTGAGCGACACCGTCTGCGTGGCGACCGACGACGGCTCCTATGGGCGGAAAGGTTTCGTCACCGATGTTCTGACGGATGTTCTTGCGGGCGGCGAGACGTTCGATAAAGCCTGGGCCATCGGCCCCGTTCCGATGATGCGCGCGACGTGCGAGGTCACACGCCAGGCCGCCATCCCGACCGTCGTCAGCCTGAACCCGATTATGGTCGATGGGACGGGCATGTGCGGCGGATGTCGCGTCATCGTCGGCGGCAAAGTGAAATTCGCCTGCGTGGACGGCCCCGAGTTCGACGGGCACCTCGTGGATTTCGACACGTTGGCCAAGCGGCTCGGCACCTACGTGCATCAGGAAAAGCGCGACTACGACGCCTGCCGCATCGGCCTCGACCAGCCCAGCCGGAAGGACGCCTGAGCGAATGGCGGATAAGAGCGGCAACCGAGCGGACCGGCCCAAGCGCGTGCCCATGCCCGAACGTCCGCCCGAAGAGCGACGCAACGACTGGGACGAAGTGCCGCGCGGCTACACGCCGGACCAGGCCCGCCAGGAGGCGAGCCGGTGTCTCCTCTGTAAGAAGTCGCCGTGCATTGAAGGCTGCCCCGTCGGCATCGACATCCCCGGCTTTGTAAAACTGATTGCCGACGGCAAGTTCGAGGAGGCCGCCGACCGCATCCTGCTCGTGAACGCTCTGCCGGCCGTTTGCGGGCGCGTCTGCCCACAGGAAACCCAATGTGAAATCCTCTGCGTCCTGGGCAAAAAGGGGGAGCCGCTGGCCATCGGCAACCTGGAGCGCTTCGCCGCCGACTGGAAACGGGAGCAGGGGACCTGTCCGGTCCCCACGCCGCCGGACCCCTCCGGCTTTAAGGTCGCCGTCGTCGGCTCAGGGCCCGCTGGCCTGACGTGCGCGGGAGAACTGGTCGGGCGCGGCCACGCCGTCACCATCTTCGAGGCGTTCCACAAGCCCGCCGGCGTGCTGGTGTATGGCATCCCGGAGTTCCGTCTGCCCAAGTCCATCGTGGCCGACGAGGTCAAGCGTCTGGAAGCGCGCGGCGTCCAGATCCGGACGAACACCGTGGTGGGCAAACTCGACACCGTGGACGAACTCCTGGAGGAATATGATGCGGTCTTTGTCGGCGTCGGCGCGGGCGCGCCGATGTTCCTCGACATCCCAGGCGAGGAACTGCTCGGCGTGTATAGCGCGAACGAATACCTGACGCGCGTGAACCTGATGCGCGCCTACGACCGCGAGCGGGCCGACACGCCCATCCTGCGGTCAAAGCGCGTGGCGGTCATCGGCGGCGGAAACGTCGCCATGGATTCGGCGCGGACGGGCCTTCGCCTCGGTGCCGAAGAAGTGACCGTCGTTTACCGACGCAGCCGGGCCGAAATGCCCGCCCGCGCCGCCGAAGTCCACCACGCTGAACAAGAGGGCATCCGCTTTCACCTGCTCGCCGCCCCGGTGCGCATCCTCGGCGACGAGCGCGGCTGGGTGATCGGCATCGAATGTATCCGAATGGAACTCGGCGAACCCGACG
This sequence comes from Phycisphaerae bacterium, assembly GCA_035527275.1. Taxonomy (GTDB): domain Bacteria; phylum Planctomycetota; class Phycisphaerae; order FEN-1346; family FEN-1346; genus DATLBA01. Next base: position 12,302 of record DATLBA010000051.1, on the reverse strand, counting down.
AGTCGGGCCGGCGGAGGCCCCTGCCGATTCCCGACAGCGAGTTCACGCTCGAGGTTGACAGCGTCGTCGTCGCTATCGGCAATCGGCCGAACCCGATTGTGCCTTCGACCACGCCCGGCATGGAGACCAGCCGCCGGGGCACCATCGTGGCCGATGAGAAAACGGGGCGGACCACGAAGGAAGGAGTCTGGGCCGGCGGCGACATCGTTACCGGCGCCGCGACCGTCATCAGCGCGATGGGCGCCGCCCAGGCCGCCGCTCGCGACATCGACGCCTATCTCCGATCCCCCGAGCCGCGCCCGTGGGAAATCGAGACTTGTTCAACGCCGGGCGACGGCGATCTCGCCTAAAGGCGACCCTGCAAACCGGAACCACGTCTAGGGAATCCTGCCCGTCAGGCACACACCGCCTGGTGTCCGCCGTCTACGGTCAACGTGGTGCCCGAGATATACTCGGCCTCGGACGACGCAAGGAAGACGACGGCGTGCCCGATGTCCTCCGGCATGCCGATCCGGCCCATGGGCACGCGCTGCTTGATGGATTTCGCCGGGCCCGGCTTCTCCCAGTGATGCCGGGTCATGTCGGTCAGGATCATCCCGGGCGCGACGGCGTTGCAGGTGATGCGGTGCTTGCCGAGCGCCGTGGCGAATCCGCGCATAGTCATGCGCATGCCGGCCTTGGATGCGGCGTAGTCCACCTGGGCGGGACCCGTCACCTGTTCCGCCAGCGACGTGATGAAGATGATGCGCCCGCCGTCGCCCTGGGCGATCATCTGCCGGGCGACGACCTGCGTACAGTGGAATGCTCCGGTGAGATTCACGTCGAGCGTCTTCTGCCAGACCTCCGGTGTCAGCTCCATTACGTCGACAAACGGGCAGATGCCGGCATTGTTGACCAGCACATCGATCCGCCCGAGTTCCTGGACCGCACGGACGACCATGCGCTCGACGGATTCCCTCGCGGAGACGTCACACCGGACGGCGATGGCAGCGCTTGCCCCTTGTCCGCGAAGCGCTTCGGCGGCTTCTTCCGCCAGCTTGCCGTCCTTATCGGCGATGACCAGCTTCGCCTTCTTCGCAGCAAAGCAGCGGGCGATGCCCAGGCCGATCCCCCGTCCGCCACCCGTGATGATGACAACCTGCGGCGTTCTCATGATGACCTTGTCCCTCCGATTCGGTCTTTCTGCGTGCGCCGGCAGAACTCGCGATACATGAACCCCTCCCCATTGTCTAGACCAAAATCCGGGCAGTTTTAGGTGGATTCATCGCCCCGCTGAGGGCGGCTGGACCGGAGGGTGATCGGAGGTCCAGCCGCCACGCGCTCCGCCTCCCCTCCGACCGATCTGGCCGCCCCCCCCACCGCCCCCCCCCTGGCCGCCGTCAGCCCGTTTCCGGTCCCGTGAAGTGTTCCGGATAGAGCCAAGTCACGGTCCGGGCGCCTTTGCGATGCCGCCGCGCGTTACCCCAGCGCTTCGTCCAAGGCGGCCTTGAGGTCGTCCCTGCTCGTCACGCCCGTGAAGCGCTTGGCGACTTCGCCGTCCTTGAAGACGACAAGCGTCGGGATGGCCGTGATGCCGAACTTGGCCGCCGTGTCGCGATTCGCGTCGGTGTCCACTTTGCCGACCTTTGCCTTACCGGAGTATCCGGCGGCATTCACGCGGCAACGCCGGTGCGATCCCTCGCCAAAGGCCCGGCTTGGCCGGCCAGGCCCCGAAAAAGGCGTTTATCTTTGCGCTTTATTGTAAACCCCGTCGTCCACCTGGGAGGGCATCCCGCGAGTCAAATCCGCCAGGACTAAAGGTCGCTGCATCATGAGCGCGTGCCAGTCCAGGGTTTGCGCTTCGGCCAGATTGCCTCCGAACAGGCGGAACCGAAATGTATGGACGCCCCGATCGGAGATCACCGGGCGAGGGTGAACGCCGGAATGCGGAACGTGATGAGCCATGATGGCGCTCCGTAGCAGCGTCAGCCGCAATCGGGACGGCGTGCAATCCAGACCATACACATCGGGACAAACGACGCCTACCCGGCCGCCGCCCTCCAATTCCAGCAGCGACCAGTCGCGCACCGGCCGCTCCGCCAGGTCACAGGGGCGGACCAGTTGGCCGCCGAGCACTCCATCGGTGCGGCGCGTCACCGGCCGGGGCGGCGTCAGGACCCACTTGAGCACTTTGTGCCGCTCCCGCCAGTCCACGTCCAGCACCAGTTCGACGAATCCCTCTCCCGCATACAGGCGCCACTCGGCGCGCAGCAGGCTGTTGCCGATCCTTCCTCGTTGCTGCATCGCTGCGCGGAGCGGGCCGTTCTCGATCACCTCCGGCGCCTCCCAAAGGGGTTCCTGAGACGGCGAGTCCGCGTAGTGCGTAATACCGTGCGACCACGTGTCGGATGCGTCCTCCACCAGCGAGAGTCGCGGGAGGTCCAGCGGCATCGTCGGCGACAAAAGCAAAATCCTCTCCCCTCCGGGCGCAAGGCTCACGGCAAGTCCGCAATCCCCGGCAAGGCGCCCGTTCTGGGCGGTGAGGGCGGTCCTCAAGGTCGGAGGGGCGGGAGAGGGGCAATCCGTCCTCACGCGCAGCACGCGAAGTTCTTGCGGCTCCATCCGACACCGAAAAAGCAGGCGCATGCCACAGCCATCCACGGCCTCCGGCGTCAGGCGTTGATACGGAATAGCCCGGCCGGACTCATCCAGCAGTTCCAAAGCCGGCACGGAGATGGAATATTCCCGCCACGGCTCGAACTCGATATACCCGTCGAAGGGCTGATCCGACGCGTTGAACGCAACGATCCGATGCATGGGATCGTCCGGCAGAGCGGCCATCTGCCGGCGTAGCGACAGGTGAAGGCTCTCGTCGGCGAACGCGATTGCCTCGCCCAGTTGTGCCTCGATCTGGGCATAGGCCGATGGAATGCATGTCCCGCACAGCGTGTCATGGAAGGCGCCGAAACAGACTCGCTCCCAGGCCCTTTGCCTGCGAACCGGCCAGTCCGGTTCCGGCGCCGGGTCCCGGCGATGAGCGATTTCGGCTTGGCGCAGCAGATGCTCCGCTCGACGCATCGCCGTCTTGACCGGCCGATACACACTGTAGCAGCCGACCGCGTGCGACTGGAGTTCGCCCACAACCAGCGGCAGATGCGCGATCTGCCCGGCGACGGCGTCAAAGAACCTGCCGGGGGAACTGAACGCCAGGCGGGCGCCGTCGAAGGCGTCCTGGTGCTCTCGGCACCAAGCGATCATCCGGTCGGTGACCCCGCCGCCATGGTCGCCCACGCCGATGAAGCACATCGTGTCCCGGATGCCGTCGGGCAGGTCGGTCAGCGAGGCACGGATGTGCTCCAGGCGTTGGTCCATCGGCGGGCGGGCGTTGTACTCGTTCGCAATGCGGAACGTCACGACCTCCGGGCCGTCCGGTTCCCCGCGCCAGCGGAACAGCCTCGCAGGGAGGCTCATCTCCCGCGGCCCGGGCCGCATCATCACATACTGATCCTGCCCGCCTGATCGCAGGATTGCCGGCAGCGACGCCGCGTGCCCGAAGGAGTCAATGTTATACCCCACTCGCGGGAATTGGCCGAAACGATCCTCCAGGAATCGCCTGCCGAGTTCGATCTGCTTCTGCATCGCCCATTGGCTGGGAAGATTGCAGTCCGGCTCCACCCACCAGCCCCCGGTAATTTCCCAGCGACCCGCCAGCACGTGGCGCCGAATCCGCTCAAACAGTCGCGGATCTGTCTGCTCGACCCTGTGCAGGGCCCATGCGCCGCCGAACGTGAACACAATGTCCGGATGGCGGTCGAGCCGTTCGCAGGCGCTTCGGAAGGTGCCCAGGATCATGTCCAGCCCGGACTGCCACGGCCACAACCAGACGGGGTCAATGTGGGAGTGGAAAATCAGATGAATGGTTGTCATTTACCCGCCTGTTCTGGGTCGGCGGTTCACATGAAGTAGCGCAGTAGTGCTAACGGCAGCGGTTCGAACGGCCGGCCCGACGCCGCTTATCCCAGCGCCGCGTCCAAGGCGGCCTTGAGGTCGTCCCTGCTCGTCACGCCCGTGAAGCGCTTGGCGACCTCGCCGTCCTTGAAGACGACAAGCGTCGGGATGGCCGTGATGCCGAACTTGGCTGCCGTGTCGCGGTTCGCGTCCGTGTCCACTTTGCCGACCTTTGCCTTGCCGGCGTATTCGCCCGCGATTTCTTCGACGATGGGCGCCACCATCCGGCAGGGAGGACACCACTCGGCCCAGAAATCCACCAGGCACACGCCCTTCGCCTGCTCGACCTCCGTCGCAAAGTTTGCATCCGTGAGTTCCACGATGTTTTCAGCCATGATTGTCTCCGTTCTGGCTCTTCGCTCGGAATACGGTTGCCCTAGTGGTTGCCACCTACCGTCTTGCCGACAAACAAGCCGCATTGACACTTGCCCGTCCTGGCGATCTCCCCTTCGTGTGCCTCACATGGACATACGTTCGGCAGGTCGCGATCCGGGTCACCCGTCACGACGCGGCACGGGCAGTAATAGTCGCCGAACTTGACCTTTCGCTTGACGAGGGCGTCAATCAGCGCGTTAGCGATCTTCTCGTTTGGATTCAGGCGGCACTCGGTTTCGGCGACGTGCTTCCGAATGCGTTCGGCAATCTCTTTGCGAAACGCCTCGTTTTCACTTGCCTCGTCCGCCATCTCGCCGCCGACCTTTCCGGGACTGTGCGTCGCGTAGATTATAGGTTCGGGGCTTGCGGGCGGTCAAAGCAAAAAGCATCGAAGCCGGTTGGGTGGGTGGACGGGCCTCGTTCGGCTCACGCCGAGGCTTCGCCGCCCAGGTCGAACGCCTCGTGCACCACGCGCAGGGCCTTCTCGGCCGAGGCGCGGTCGATGATACAGGAAATCTTGATCTCGCTCGTCGAAATCATCTGAATGTTAACTCCGGCGTCGGCCAGGGCCTTGAACATCTTCTCCGCGACGCCCGTGTGCGTCCGCATCCCGACTCCCACCACACTTACCTTGGACACCCCGTCGTCGGTGACCACGTCCTGGGCGCCGAGTTTTGCGAGCAGCCCCTCGGCGGTTTCGACCAGCGCGGGAAGGTCGTCTGCCGCAACCGTGAAACTCACGTCGGTGGCTCCTTCGCGGCTGACGTTCTGGATGATGTCATCCACGGCCACACCGGCGGCCGCAATCTCGTGAAATATCCTCGCCGCCACACCCGGCTGGTCCGGCACGCTTCGAATCGTCACCTTCGCCAGGTCCTTCGTCAGGGCGGCTCCGCGAACCGTGATGGCTTCCATGGCGCTGACCTCCTCGAGAATCATTGTCCCCGGCGCGTCGGTCAGGCTCGAGCGCACGTGGATCGGAATGTCGTATTTCTTTCCGAATTCGACGGCGCGGCTGTGCATGACGTCCGCGCCGAGGCTCGCCAGTTCCAGCATCTCGTCGCACGCAATTTCGTCCATCTTCCGGGCGGCCGGTACGAGGCGCGGGTCGGCCGTGAACACACCGTCCACGTCGGTGTAAATCTCGCAGACGTCGGCCCGGAGCACGGCCGCCAACGCCACCGCCGTCGTGTCGCTGCCGCCCCGGCCAAGCGTCGTGACGTTCTGTTGGGCATCCACACCCTGGAACCCGGCGACGATGACGATGTTCCCCCGGGCGAACTCCTCCTGGATTCGCTGCGCATCGACGCCCTGAATCCGCGCCTTCGTGTGAACCGAATCGGTAATGAGGCCCACCTGCCCGGCTGTGAAACTGATCGCCCCGTGCCCTGCGGCGTGAATCGCCATCGCCATCAGCGCAATCGAAATCTGTTCGCCCGTGGAAACCAACTGGTCGAGTTCCCGCGGGTCCGGACGCTCGCTAATCTCGTGCGCCAGCGCAATGAGTTCGTCCGTCGTCTTGCCCTGCGCCGAGACCACGACGACCACGTGATTGCCCGCTTCCTTGGCGCGGACGGCGCGCCCCGCCGCACGCCGGATGAGGTCGGCGGTCGCCACGCTCGTCCCGCCGAATTTCTGAACGATGATGCCCATAGGGGAGCCTACCGCGTCAAGAAGTATTCCATCAACTCGTGCCCGACGTCCACGTGGAACCCGGCCGCGCGACCCTGCGCTTCGGTCATCGCGCCGCCTCGAAGGGGCTCAAGCCCCTTGCCCATCATCGCGAACGGAACCGGCCCGACGTCGTGTGTCCTGAGGTCAATCGGCGTCTCGTGGTCCGGCGATACGAGGATTCGCCAATCCTCGCCGCCCTCCGCCAACGCCTCGACGAGCGGCCCGACGATTTCCGCGTCGATCGCCTCCAGCGCCCGGACCTTTTCGTGCGGCTCCCCGTTGTGGCTGGCCTCGTCCGGCGCTTCGACGTGCACCAGGACCAGGTCGTGGTCCGCCAGCGCTTCGACCGCCGCCCGCCCCTTTCCGGCGTAGTTCGTGTCGTAATAGCCCGTCGCCCCCTCGACCTCAATCACGTCCCATCCGATGAGCATCGCGATGCCCCGCACCAGGTCCACCGCCGTGATGGCCGCGCCCGCCAGTCCCCAGCGCTCCTTGAACGAGGGCAGGGCGGGCCGCTGTCCCTCGCCCCAGAGCCACACCTGTGTCGCGCACCGTTCCCCCAGGTCCCGCCGCACCCGGTTCACCGGATGCTCGGCCAGCACCGCGCGTGACGCTTCCATCAGTTCCTTCAGCCGCTTGGCGTTCTTTCCTCGCGGCAGGAACTTCTTAATCGGCCGGCCCATGATGTCGTGCGGCGCGACCGAACGCACCTTGAACGTCGCCCCGTGCACGACCACCAGGTGCCGGTATCCGACGCCTGCGTGAAACTGCACTTCGTCCGAGCCCAGCGCCTCCTGAAGCGCGCCGATGAGGACCCCGGCTTCCTTCGTCGTAATGTGGCCGGCCGAATAATCCACCATCTCCTCGTCCACCACCGTCACGAAGTTGCATCGAAAGACCCAATCGTTTTCGCCGATCGGAATGTCGCGCGCCACCGCCTCGAGCGGCGCCCGTCCGGTATAGGATTTCCTCGGGTCGTAGCCCAGGAGACTGAGGATTGCCACGTCGCTTCCCGGCGACATCCCGGGCGGGACGGTCCGCACGGTCCCCAGGCGTCCTTCGGCCGCAATCCGGTCCATATGCGGCAGGCGGGCCACCTCGAGCGGCGTGCGGCCGCCGAGCGCCTCGACCGGCCGATCTGCCGCTCCGTCCGGGATCACGATGGCGTATTTCACGCGACCGCCTCCCCTTCGCCCGCCTCCGGCCCTTCCAGCATCCGGATCCGCACGCTCCGACCCGTGACGGTCGGCAGGTGCTGAATCTCTTCCATGGCCGCCGCCACGTTCCCCTCGCGCGCCAGATGCGTCGCAATCACAAGCGGCACCGATTCGGGGTTCGGCGACTCGTGCTGAAGCACCGACGCGATGCTAATCGCGTGTTCCCCGAGGACGCCCGCGATGTCTGCCAGCACCCCCGGCCGGTCCACCACGTCGAAGCGCAGATAGTAGCGCGTCTGAACGTCCTGAATCGGGCGCATCGTCGCCGCCTCGCACCGACCCGCCAGCCAGGCCACGTGCTCAAAGGTGGTCCGCGCGCGGCCCAGCGCGGCATCCACGATGTCGGCCACGATACTGCTCGCCGTCGGCATCCGGCCCGCACCGGGACCTACGTAGAGCGTATCGCCAACCGCGTCGCCGGTCACCAGGACCGCGTTGTTGGCGCCCCCGACGGTCGCCAGCGCGCTTCCCGCCGGCACGAACGTCGGATGCACCCGCAGGCTGAGCGCCCCGTCCGCGCATCGCCCGATGGCAAGCAGTTTCAGGACGTAGCCCAGTTGCTTCCCGTAGAGAATATCCGATGAGTCAATCCCTTCGATGCCTTCGACGTAAACGTCCTCGATGCGCACCTCGGCCCCGAAGGCCAGACCGGCCAGAATCGCCAGTTTGTGCCGCGCGTCCTCCCCCGAGACATCCAGCGTCGGGTCCGGCTCGGCATACCCTTTTGCTTGGGCCTGGGCTAGGGCCTCGGCGTACCCTTCGCCCGTCGCGGACATCTCGGTCAGGACGAAGTTCGAGGTCCCGTTCAGGATACCCATCAGGCTGGTGATTCGGTTGGCGATGAGGCCGTCGCGAATCGCCCGGATGACGGGGATGCCCGCAGCACAGGACGCCTCGAAACTGATCGACCGCCCCGCCTGGCGGGCCGCCTCGAAGAGTTCACGGCCGCGCTCCGCCAACGCCGCCTTGTTCGCCGTCACCACGTCCTTTCCCGCCGCCAGCAGCCGCTTCATGATGTCCACGGCCGCGGTGGTTCCCCCGACGGTCTCGACGGCAATCTGCGTCTCGGAGTCCGAGAGGATGCGCTCAAGGTCGTCCGTCAACAGGTTCTTCGGCACCTCGACGTCGCGCGGGCGTTCGAGGTCCACGTCGCACACGTGTCGAAGGGCCAGACGCACCCCGGCCGCCTGCTCGAGGCGCGCTGAATCCCCCAGCAGGAGCCGCACGACTCCCGTGCCGACCGTGCCGAATCCGATGACCGCTACACCCACGGTTTCCATAACGCCCTCCGGCGCCAAGGGTAAGATTCTCTCAAGAAGGGTGCCACTGGTCCCTGCTGCGCAGGGACCCGCCAGTGCACGGCGAAGATACGCCGGGCCGCGCCCTCCATCAAGCGAAAAAGCCGGCGCCCACCGCCTCGCGGGCCTCCCGTCTCGCCCGAATTTCCGCGCCCTCCATCCGGCGAAAGTGTTTACAATAGCGAAAACGCTCAGGGCTCAGAATGTCACCTTACCGGATCATGACGTGGATCGTCTTTGCGCCTCTCGTGGCGGCGCTTGCTTTCGCGGCGCCCGGAGCGGACGAGACCGCCGACCCCGCGCCCGTCGAATACGCCGAAGGCCGCCAGATCGCCACCCTCGCCAACCGTCAGATCACCGAGAGCAGCGGCCTCGCCTGCGGACGCCGCACGGCGAACGTCTTCTGGACCCACAACGACTCGGGCGACGGGCCGCGCCTCTTCGCCTTCGGCCCCCAGGGCGAGCATCTCGGCACCGTCACCGTCTCGGGCGCCAAGGCACACGACTGGGAAGACATGGCCTCCTTCCAGTCGCGCGGCCTGGGTTTCCTTCTCCTTGGCGATGTCGGCGACAACAACCGCCGCCGCAAGACCTGCGCCCTCTACATCGTCCCCGAGCCGCCGGTCGGCACCAAGAGCCGACCCGCCGACGCGACCGTCAGGGTCGCCCAGACGATCCTCTTCACCTACGACGACGGCCCGCGCGACTGCGAGTCGGTCGCCATCGATCCGACGAGCGGCACCATCCTGCTTGCGAGCAAGGCCGACCGGGCCAAGGTTTACGCGCTGCCGTGGCCGAAGAGGCCGACACGAGAGCCCCTCGTCGCCAAGGCGATCGCGGCGCTGACCATCTCTGCGCCGACGGCGATGGACATCTCGCCGGACGGGAGCCGGGCCGTCGTCCTGACCTACGGCGACGCCTACGAGTACGTCCGCGGCCCGAAAGAGAAGTGGTCGGCCGCCTTCGGCCGCAAGCCTCGTAAGATCGCCATGCCCAAACGCCGCCAGGGCGAATCGATCTGCTACGGCCCGGACGGGAAGACCCTCTACCTGACGAGCGAGTTCGCCCCGACCCCCTTGCTTGAGGTTCCCCCGAAAAAGGCCGGTGACGAGGCGGCACCGAAGCCGGACCGACCAACACAACCCAGCAAAAAACTGTAGCGACGTTCCACGTGGCGGCGCGCCGACGCACGCCGAGGAGGAAACCGTAAGCCGTTTCCGTCAACGTTGAACGTTGGATGTTCGGCGTTCGCCGTTGCCGTCCCAATCGAAAACCTGTCCTGAGCCTCTTAGGTGCACCCTCCGCGGAGCGCAGCCGAAGGATCCAAAACTTGTCCCGAGCGAAGTCGAGGGATCGGCAATCGAAAATCAGAAATCCAAAACTCTTGGCCCACCCCGCACGCACGCCAACCGGCCCCTTGGCGTCCAATGCAATTATTTTGAACTCACCCCCCACGAGGCCATATACTACAACCATGCAGCCAAACAGCATCCGATATCCCATCCTGCAGAGCATCGACGCCCCGATCGGGGCGGGACGATGTGGGCCCCCGGCTCCAGGAACAGAAACCCGGCCCGAAGCCGAAGGCCAACTGCCAAAGCAATTAAGTAATGTGTCCCCGGAACTTAAGAACTGAGGAGACAAGGCCATGCTTACGGACTGCTTACATCTTGGACGCTGTGGTTTGCTGGTAGCTCTGTTGGCGATCTCCTGTGTCGGCCAAGGGGTCGCACGGGGCACCACCCCCGGCGTTGGCAGCATGGACGACGCATTTTACATTGCGCTCTATGAATTGATTCAGGGTAAGGCGGCGCAGGCGTATGAACGACTAGATCGGGCTCTTGATAAGACCGAGCCAACGGACAACTGCTACTTATATTTGCCGCTTTATAGGACGTGCTTCGACCTGGCCATGAAAAGCCCGATCCCGCTTGGTCACAGCAAGAAGGCCGAAGCAAGGATCCGCGAACTACAAAACAAAGATGAAAAGTCGCCGGCAGATCTGGTCAAGCTCGCCGTCTTGCTACCCGTACGCGAGCGCCCCGTCGACATAAGGCCCTACTTGCAGGCCATCGTCACGCGACACCCAGAGTCACCTTGGACAGGATGGGCGCGGTGGAAAAAGGTGGAAACGGAGGCTTCCGACGCTCAAAGCGAAGTACTCAAGGCGGGGCATTCACTTGGCCTTCTTCGCCTTACCCGGAGCCTGGTTTCCTGCGAGATTGTGACTTTCCGGCCGGACGAGAGCGCGATTATGCAGAAGTGGAAGATTTTCGTTCTTTGCCAAACAGCGTGGGCCTATACCCGTCATGCGGCGGAGTGTATCGAGTATTCCCGAGACCTCGAGGCGGCCGGCGCGTTGTCCGGTGTCAAGAGCCCGGAGGTCTTATCGCCTGACGGGGTACGGCCTGACTGGGTACGGTTGGAGCGGCGGTTACTCGAATTCTTGGATACGCTCTGCGGTAGTCCGAAAAAAATCGTATGGGAGTTTTTCGAGGACCTTCGGAAAAGGGGCGTGGTGCTCCCGGACGAGATTCCTGTGGACAAGCAGACGTTCGATAAGGGCGTACGACAACCGGTTTCAAAACAAGGGCGATCTTGACCTTGGGGTAATTTTGGGGACACCCATCTATGAGCAAGTCTCCGTCAAGTCGGAAGCGGGTCGAAAGGGATTTCTTCCAGCCGCCCGCCGCGCGCGGGGTCGGTAGCATGGAACTCCTTGCAGCGGCGGAAGTTGTGTCCCGGGGGGCAAGCGAGGGGCGAGGCGCTGCAGAATCCATCCGGCGTTCCCTGGAAAAGCAGAAGGACTATTAAGCAAAAGTTGAACAACAGGAGAAAGGAGAGCGAAAAAATGGCGGCACTCGAGAGACGAGCGATGTGGGTCGTCATTGGATTCATGCTTGTGGCGGCCACCGCGGCAGCGGCACTGCCGTCTTCGCGCTGGCATGAGAACGCAGATACGACCTGGGAGCGGTGCCTCTATAAGGGTCTTCAACTCTACTACCAAGGCGAGTATCAGAGCGCCTTCGAGATGATCCAGAGCGCCGTGCGGTCAGAGAAGCCGGGGCCCGAAGTCCATAGATGCCTGGCGCTGATGCGCCACGCATATGTCCAGACACGTGGTCAACATCTGACTGTTTCGGAATGGAAGACATCGGTCGCTAAGGATCTGGGCCGCCTTGAGGCCCCAAAGGAGCCAAGCGACGCGGACCTTGTCATTTTAGCCACCCTGAAATATGCGCATGTGTGCCACGCGGGGAGCATACTCACGAGCGAGCCATTCTTGGACAAACTGATTGACCCCGCTCGGAAGTCCCCCTGGCGAGACTGGGCCTACTGGGAAAAGGCGCGTGTCGCTGCGTCTAAGGCGTACGTTCCACCAAAATTCACGTGGGGTAGCGTCGAGTTCTTGCAGGGTGATGTCCGTCGAATAGGATGTCTGGATGAGCATCCGGCTGAAACCTTGCGGGCACGGGCTGCGCGGGTGTTTCTCAAAGACAATCCTGACACTTACATGGGACGCACCATGTGCCGGGAGTTGTACTATTGGCGCTTGTTTGAAGCGCGCCGGGCGTTGGCCCGGTTTACCAAGAACGAATGGTACGTTGGTGATCGAGGCAACGACGTTTTTCCCCTGACGGACGACCAACTGAAACATATAGCGAGCGCCCGGGCCAGCCTGTCGGCCCTAGCCCGGCTGTTTCCGGAAAGCTCGGAAAAGCTTGGACAGGCCGAAAGCAGACTCGACGAA
>DATLBA010000050.1:0-2434 GCA_035527275.1 Phycisphaerae bacterium | reverse complement strand
CGTCACGCGATACCGCCCGAAGCCGCGCTCCTTGTCGGCGATCGCGCGGCGGACGATGGTCTTGATTTCGTCCTCCGAGAGCGGCTCGAACTTGAAGATCTGGCTCCGCGACACCAGCGGTGCGTTCAGGGCGAAAAACGGGTTCTCCGTCGTCGCGCCGATGAGGATGACCAGGCCGTTCTCGACGTCCGGCAAAAGGACGTCCTGCTGGGCCCGGTTGAATCGGTGGACCTCGTCCAGAAAGAGGACCGTCCGCTGCTTCGCCGTGAGCAAGCGGTCTCGCGCCCGTTCCAGCACCTCGCGCACGTCCTTGACGCCGACGAGGGCCGCGTTGAGGTGCTCGAATGCCGCGCTTAATCGCCCCGCGATGACCTCCGCCAGGCTGGTCTTGCCTGTTCCCGGCGGTCCGTAGAAGACGGCGCTCTGGAGCCGGTCGGCCTCGAGCATCCGGCGGAGGAGTTTCCCGGGGCCGAAGAAATGTTCCTGGCCGACGAACTCTTCGGGCGTCCTCGGCCGCATCCGCACCGCCAGCGGTGCGTGCTCCGCTAACCTCCGCCGCTCGCTCTCGTCAAAGAGTCCCATGGCCCGACTATTATAGCACGGTGGGGCTTGCCGCCACAGAGGGTCTGTAAAGCCCGTTGCGGCCATGTGGCTGCGCTGGTAGCCTAATGTGGCGAAGCGTCCGATTGGAGGGCCAGAGAGTTCCGCGGAGTTCCGGTGCGGAGTTCCGTGACACACACCTTAATTCGCCTTGACGGGGTACGGCTGGGCGATAGGGTGGCGGCATGACCGGCATAGATAAGGTTGTGTGTCACCAGAACTCCCAACGCTCTGCGCCTCACCCTCGCGGGTAATTCAGGACGTTAGGCGGCCAACTTCATGGTGAAGATCATTTCTTGGAACATCGCTCGGCGGGAGTGGGCGTGGCGTTGCCTGCTCGATGCCGACAGCGATATTGCTCTGCTTCAGGAAGCGGCCGCGCCGCCGGCTGATGTCGCGCGGAGGCTGGATGTCGATCCTGCACCTTGGCGGACCGACGGGGCGGGGGTGAGCCGGCCCTGGCGAACTGCCGTCGTCAAGCTCTCAGATCGCGTCGGGGTGCAGTGGTTCGAGCCGAAACCAGTGGAAGGTGCGCACCCCGGCGAACTGGCGGTCAGCCGACTGGGCACTCTTTCTGCCGCGACGGTGACACCATCCTCTGGCGAGCCATTCATCGTCGCTTCGATCTATGCGCCGTGGGAAAAGCCCCACCGCGCCACGGGGAGCGGTTGGATCTACGCAGACGGGTCGGTTCACCGGCTCATCTCGGATCTCTCGGCGCTCATCGGCCAACAGGTGGGGCATCGCATCCTCGCGGCCGGGGACCTCAATATTCTGCACGGATATGGGGAGAACGGTAGTAGTTACTGGGGTGCGCGCTACGCCACGGTCTTCAGTAGAATGTCCGCGCTGGGGTTACCGTTTGTGGGTCCGCAGGCTCCAGCCGGACGGTGCGCCGTCCCGTGGCCCGACGAACTCCCGCGCGCAAGCAAAAACGTTCCTACTTACCACACGAGTCACCAGACCCCAGCTACGGCCACCAGGCAGTTGGACTTCGTTTTCGCTTCCAGTATTCTGACTGAGCATGTGCGCGTTCGTGCACTCAACGAGCTCGATCACTGGGGGCCGAGCGACCACTGCCGCGTGGAAATCGAAATCGAATGATGAGCGTGAATCGTGGGCCGTCTAACAAGCCGATGAATCTGACGGTCGCCTTTCGGCAGGAGTTCCTGGATTTCGAGCGCGGCATCCGGATGGGCGGCCTCGAGCCGAACGAACGCATCACCCAGATCGTCAAGGCCCACCTGGTGGCCCGGCACGGCCAACCGTTCATCATTGACAAGTGGGGCAGGGGACGGTTCTGGCGATGGATCTGCTGGCTCCCGCGCGCCAACCGCGACTCGAAGCCCCGCTCCTCCGGCTACAACTTTTCGTGCGCGAAGTTTTTCCTCAGCCTCTTTCCCGGCGAGGGGGAACTGGCGGCGGGCCTTCAGATTGAGCGTGCGGCCGTCCGCCGCGGCCGCGGACGGGCCGACGAAGTGTATCTGGAGGACGACTGGGATTGGCACCGCGTCCTCGCAGGCCTGCGGAAGGGGATGCCGCTCGAGGTGGAACTAAAGCGCCTCGTCGGGCGCGAAGGCTTTGTCGCCACGGCCGGACCGTTCTCCGATATGACGACCTTTCGCGGGCGTCGGTGGGGCGGCGTTGCGGCCGTCCGCCGTGCCTGCGGGCGCATCCCCGCCGTCGAGTGGGGCGGGTTCCAACTGTATTACCCGATGCGCGAGAAGGAAGTTCGCGCGATGTCCGGCGCGGAGATCGTCGCGGCGGTGCTTGCGATTTTCGGCGAGATCGTGCCCTCAATGAACCTCGTTATGCAAGATCCGTGTCTCGTTGC
>DATLBA010000049.1:0-9078 GCA_035527275.1 Phycisphaerae bacterium | reverse complement strand
CCGGGCGCTGTACGCGTAGGTGTGGCCGATCCAGAACTGGGCGTCGTCGGCCAGGCGGCTCTCGGGGTAGCCCTTGACGAGGCGCTCGTACAGGGTGCGCGCGGCCGGGAAGTTCTCGGCGTTCAGTTGGGCCGTGCCGCCCGTAAAGAGGGCGTCGGCCGCCCGGATGTGTTTCGGGTAGTTCTCGGCCACCTTCTCGAACTCAAGGGCGGCTTTCGAGTAGTTCTTGAACTGCTTGTAGAAGATCGTGGCGATCTGGTACTGGGCCTCGGCACACTTCGGGTTCTCCGGGTTGTCGGCGAGGAACTCGGCGTACTGGCGGATCTCGTCGAGGAGGGCCAGGCGGTCGCCGGCGAGGCCGACGTGGTCATACCGGGGAAACTTCTTCAAGTAGAGTTCGTAGAGTTCCTTCGCCTTGTCCCACCGGCCGAGGTTCTCGTTGCAGGCGGCCGCCTCAATGTAGGCCAGGCTGGTCTTGTCGCCGTCGGGATAGTCTTCGATGAGCGACCCGTAGGCGCCGAGCGCCTCCTCAAACAGGAGGTTGTCGCGGAAGAGCCGCGCGATGCGGATCAGGGCGTCGTCAGCATCTTTCTTCGCCGGGAAGAGGTTCAGGAAGAGGCGGTAGGCGACGATGGCGTCGTGATGGCGTCCGGCGTCTTCGAGGCGGCGGGCGATGACGAACATCGCTGGGTGGACGAAGACGCCTCGCAGGACCCCCTCGTCGCCGTCGCGGAGGCGGATCTCGCCGAACGCCTTCTCGACCTCTTCGAGTTTCGCCCGCGTCTTTGGGCCGAACAGGCCGTCCGGTTTCAAGCGGTTGCGCTTCTGGAAGTCCAGCACGTTCGCATAGCCAAGTCGCTGAAGCCGCGCGCCCACCTCCCGCTGCCGGTACGGCAGTTCGGCGGGGTACCGGGCGGCATACTCGGCGTACACCTCGAGGGCGTCCATTGGGGCGTCGAGGCGCTCTTCATACAGGCGGGCGACGCGAAGGAGGGCGTCGCGGCCCTCGACGCGGTGGGGAAATCTCGCGGCAATCTCGCGGCCGAGCGACGCGGCCATCTCCCACTCCCGGACATGCTCCAGGAGCGTCGCGATGCTGCCAAGGCGCGCCAGCGCCTCGGCCGGGTCGGCGCGGAGCATCTCGAGGTATCGGGCCTTGGCCTCGAGGAGGACCGGCAGCGCCTGCGCCGGTCCCTCGAGGGCCAGGCGTTTCTGCGCCTCGACCAGGCACGACCGGCCACGAAGCGCGTCGAGGCGGCGGCGGTCCGTCGCAGACGCCCCGGCGTCTGCCAGGTCGCCCAGGGCCTTCTCGGCCGCGGCCACCCGGCCGGCCATCGCCTTGGCGTCCTCTTCGATGGCGGCCCGTGCAAGGAGCGTCTCGGCCCGGAGGAACCGGGCCTCGCGGGCCAGGGCGGCGTCCTTGAACTTCAGGGTGTCCAGCGCCGTAAGGAGTCGGTCGAGCGTCGGAGCGTCCTGGCCCTTGGCGACGGCGGTGGCGAGTCCTCGGAGTTCGGCCGTGGCCGCCTCGGGCGGCGGGTCGGTCCGAAGGATCGCCTCGACGGCGTCCACGGCATCCGGCGCCCATTTTTCGGACGGCGCGACCAGCAGCCCCTTGAGGCGGAGGAGGGCGTCGCGGGAAATGTTCGAGGCGCTGATCGCGGCGCGCGGCGAGCAGGCGGTCGTCAAGGACGAGGCGGCGCGCATCGACCGGTCCTCGCCCGACGGGAGCCTCCGCTACACGGAGTACAAGGGCGCCGGCCACAACCCCGCCTGGGACAAGGGTCTCAACGAGCCGGAACTCGTGGACTGGATGTTCTCGAAGTCCCTGCCGGCCGCCAAGTAGTCGAGCCGACCCGCGACACGGGCGCGCTCGCCTGCGGCAGGCCGCCGCACGGGGCCCCGGGCGCGGGCGGCCGGGCGCCGCAAGCAGACTTAGCGTTGCCGCCAGTCGAACAGCGTTGTCAAGCGGGCCTCCGTCCCCGCCAGTAGCGCCTGATAGGCCTCCTGGGCTTGATGCGGGTTGCGGACATCCGCCAGATCCTTCACCCGAATTCGGCCCTCGCGCAGCCACTCCATCGCGCCGGCAAAGTTGCCGAAGAGGCTTCCGCTCCGGAAGTCCGTGGGATGGTCGGGCAGTTCCCACTCCCAGCCGCTGCGGAGGATCACATACCGGCGGAAGATGGCGTGAAGCACATCGAAGGCTTGCAGGTCTGCCCGCCGCCGCCAAGGCGAGCCGACCAGCACCACCTCGCCGCGTTTACGGACGATTCGGCAGCCGTCCAACACGGCCTGCTCGTGGCCGGAGCACTCCAGCACCAGCCCCACCTGTCCGGCCAGGGAGGCGTCATCCACGGGGGCGCGCTCCCGGACATCGCAGATGCCACATCGCTTCGCCAAGTCGCGCCGCGGCGGTGAGGGGTCGCAGCCCACCACCGCGTAGCCGCAGGCCTGGAAAACCTGCGCCCCGAGGTTGCCGATCAGCCCCAGGCCCGTCACCACCACGATGTCCGGCGGCCGAGCGGTGGTCGTCACTAGCGTGGACATCGTCACGCCCATCATCCTGGCGAAAACCGCTACTTGCGGCTCCAGGCCCTCCGGCAGCCGCACCACGCTCTGGCGCTCGTGACGCTGCAACGAGCGGTGATTCCCCATGCAGAAGGCCAGGTCTCCTTCACGCAGGTCCTTAATCTCCGTTCCGACCTGCTCCACCGAGAACACAGCCGCATACCCGCAGCCGAATGGCATCTTCGCCCCGGGCCACAGGCCCTGATATGCCGCCAACTCCGTTCCGGGGCTGATCAGTGAGACGAGGGTCCGGCCGGCCACTTCGTTCGGCGCCAGCGGCCGCCGATCCGGCTCGAGTTCGACCAGTTTGGCCGCCTGCGGCGCCACAAACTGCACGGCCAAGTCTTTCGTTTCGCTCACAAGTTCACTCCTGTTTCCCGGGCCACGGACCGGATATGGTCGGCGGCCTGATCGTATTCCTTTTCCTTGGCCAAATGCTCCAGCATCAGGGGCGTGTCGGGATCGAGCCTCGACAGTTCCCGAAGGAACGTGCGGTAGCAAAGGTTGCCTTCGCCGGGACGGATTTCGTCCAGGTGCGTGGTCAGCCGATCGGCCAGCAGAACGTCCTTGGCGTGGCAGGATCGGATGTGCGGACCGAGTTTGCTGCAAAAGTCTCGGATTATCTCGGCGTTGGCGAAGTATCGCTGGGGGCTGCAAATCAGGTTCACCGGATCGAAGTGCACACCCATGGCCGGGCGGTCAATCGCCTTGAGAAGTTCCACATAACTGTCGGCCGAGTCCGGGAACATCCAGGGCATGGTTTCGAGCGTGTAGAACGTGCGAGTAGGTTTGACGGCGTCAAGGATGTCCCGGCACACCTGGACGATCCTGTCGAAGGTTTCTTTCGTCAGGTTGAGGGGGTGCGGCCCGTCCCACCGGCCGCCGCGCGATCCGGTGATGTTGACACAGCAGCGGGCGCCGATCTCCTCGGCCAAGGCCAGCATCCGCTTGCACTTCTCCGAGGCGGCCTTGGCGGCGTCCGCGTCGGACGAGAGGGGGTTGCTCCAGGCGCCCGTTTCAGCGATGACGATGTTCGCCCGCTTGGCGGCCTCCGCGTATGCCTTGATGGTCGTGCCGTAGGTCTTGGGATCCACGGGGCAGTAAGCGGCGCGGTAGTCCTTGGCCCTGATTGCGGCAACCCACCCTTCCGGGTCGGTGTACTTTGCGAACACTGGTCCGCCCAATCTCATGCAGAGTCTCCCGCCTCGGCGCTGAACTGCGCCGGGTTCTTCTCCATTTCGTGAGGATTCTACGCGGAAATCGGGTTTGGGCAAGCCATTTCGCAGCCTCGAAGTGGGGCAAAGCACAGCCTGGCTTTCGCCGCCCCCGCCGCGCAATAAAAGGGGCCGCCCGTCTCGGCGGCCCTCTCAATGGTTGGTAGCGGCGGCAGGATTCGATACTGATTCGCCGGATTCGTGGGAGTGGGAAGACATTGAACTGGTCAAAGCCGCGGCTGTTGCGGGGGTAAAACCTCTGCCAGCAACGCCGCAGGCTCTGCTTCATCTTCGGCGTCCCTTCTCGTATTCCCTGATGGCTTTCTCCGCCCGGTGCCGCCAACTCCGAACAGTCGCGTATGGCACTCCTCGCGCCTCGGCCCATTCCTTTTGGGTCATTCGCTTGTAGACCTCGGTCTCCACGAGTAGGTCGTACTGCGTCTCGTCAATAACGTGCCGGTAGACCAGGTCGAGGAGGTAGGCCTCCTTCTCCTCCGGGAAGGCCTCGGATTCCCGAACGTCGGCGGGTGCCATGCCGCCTTCGTGGGTGGGCTCCAGGGGTCTATGCTGCTCGCAGTATCTCGCTTCCTCCCGCTGCCAAGCAGTGATCTTCTTCTTGGTGTCCAGAATTAGGTTCACGTCGATCTTCCGGGGTCTACGGTCGAGCGGGTAGGCAATCGCGACATGAAAGAACTCGGCCTGGATCCGCGAGAACAGGTCGTCCGGGTTGAGGCAGGCTCGGTGCTTTCGCCAGAAGATATTGCAGAGGCCGTCCCAAAGAACCAGGTTCAGCAGCGGGAACAGCGTTGGCTTCCGCTTTATCTCTGCAAGTAGGACGGTCAGGACGGCGTCCTTGTCCGTGTAGGCCGGATTACCCGGCCGGATGAGGGCTACGAGTTCCTCGGTTGAGGCATACTTCCGGAAGAGCGGGTAAGTCTCCTTTAGCCGTTCGATTTCCTTTGCGACCTCCCGTCTCTGAATCTCTGTCTCCAGACAGCGATGATACTGGGCGATCAGCCCACGACACTCTTGTGAGCGCACCGAGTTGCTCCCTTGCCCCACTGGGCAGGGAGCAGATCCACGGTGGACAGGGATTCCTCACGGTGATGGCGCGAAGCGCGCCTTGTTTGTGGACAAAGACTGTGAGGAATATCTCTGGAATTCTGGGGGGACCGTCTACGGTAGACGTTCGCTGTCTACCGTGGACAGGTTAGGAGGCGGGCACAGGCTCTACTTTTCTCTTATGAAGTCATCGTCCATGTCTTGGTTGCCCAACAGCTTGTTGCGATTCTGTTCGATATCGTGCCTTCGTTTCCGCTGGTAGCCCTTCCACGCTTTGGTTTTGACGATGCTCGAGCGGCTGTACTTGATTTCTTTCGCGATCTCGCGGCACGAAACGTTATTGCGGTGGCCATGTTTCAGCCGATACCTGTAGGTCTTCTCCTCACATGTGGTTGGTGGCTTGGGACCGCGGCGCAACGGATTGCCCTGTGTGGCGGCAGGCGACTGCTCATCGGGCGCTTGCTGGCCGGGCTGGGCAACGGCGGGCGCGTGGGCCGGGCGCTTAAAAAAAACGGCTTAAGCCTTGGCTAAAGAAGGCGTGGTGCATTCCGCCGAAGCAGAGCGCCGAGTTCGTCTGGAAGATGCAAGACGTGCTGGAGGTGTACAAGCGACCGTACGACCCGATTGAACACGCATACTCCGGGCAGCCTGTACGAGGCGTTCGAGCCGATGGAGGCCCGCCGCCTGGCGGAGAAGTTCGAATTTCACTACACGCCGAAGCACGGCAGCTGGCTGAACATGGCGGAGATCGAACTGAGCATCTTCAGCCGCCAGTGCTTGAAAGAACACATGGAGAGCCGACAAAGGTTGGCTTCGGCCGCACGCCGGTGGGAGCAAGCACGCAATGCGCACGCCTTCACGGTCGATTGGCAGTTCCACACCGCCGACGCCAGGATCCAACTGAAGTCACTTTATCCATCACTTGAATAGGGACAGAGCACTAACTGGTGACGGTGATCTCGACGTAACCTTCCTCCGGCGTCACCGGGTATGCGGTGCCCTCGGCGTTATTGACGGTCACATGCTTAAGGTCGCACCACAGGGGGCGTCGCGTCCTTGCTCCAGCTCGTGTAGAGCGGCAGGTTGTAGCCGCCGGGGCTTTGATCCTTGGTAAGTTCCTTGGTCACGCCGCCCCTCGTTTCCTTCACCAGGCGATGGTAGAAACCGCCGCCGAAGGAGGTCTGCGTGCCCCCGGCGATAGAGAATGTCGTGTCGCATACGCTGAACAGCGGCCACATCGACTTGTCTAAGGGGCCAAAATAGCCCTGGAACCCTAGAATCTCGATAGTCCCGCCAGTCGCAACCACCTTCGTGCCCCATGCCTCGGTCTTCCAGCCGAACACCCACACCGTCCCCCCGCTCACCACCAGGTCGTCGTCGTTATGGCCCTCCGCATTGAACTGCCACATCCAAAGATGCGCCTCGGGGTTCCTCACCTCCGCGAGGACGCAGCCGTCGGACATGAACATATCGCCGCTTCCCTCATGGCAGATATGGCCAAGCACCGACTCGAGCACCACCGTCCTCTGTGAGCGGTTGACGAAATTCCCCAAGGCCATGCGTTCTATTTTGACGACCGCCGGGCCGTCGTCAATCACAACCAGTTTGCCGCCGTTATCGACCAGCCATCCGCCCGTGCCGATGATTCTCGATATATTGCCGCGCACGAAGACCGTCTCCGAACGATTGATCCGCAGACGAGCCGGCACACAGATCGTCGTATTGTCCTTGTCGTCAATCGCAGCCTGCAGCGCCTCTGCATCCGTCACGCCCTCAACCCGGTAGTCCTCGACGCTGGCCCACTTGCTCATATCCTGTTCCCAGGCGGGCTCGGGGGGCTCCTTGACCGGCAGGTTGAGCGAGCGCTGCGGCGGGCCGAACAGCGACGCGGCTTTCTGCGCGCTGAACTCCTCGATGGTTGGGCCGGTCGGAAGCGGCACGCCCTCGACCTTGGGTGTCTCTATCGGCTTCCCGTAGCCGGCCACCGATACGTTGCGCACGAACAGGAGTCCACCCGAATGTTTGATCGCCGGAACGCCGGCGTCCCCGCCCATCAGTTTCCCGTTGACGAGCAGGAACCCATTTCCGCAGGACACGGCCGGGACCCGGTTGGTGCTGGTCAGGCCGTACACAAACAGCCCATGGTGCCTGTGCAGGATGCCGACCTGGCTCTGTCCCTCCAGGCTGAGGTTGTGGATGGTGACCGAGCTGAGCGGGGTGCCTTTTGCGCCTACATTGAACCCCTTGATGTACGTGTTCCGCACCAGGCACGGCCCCTGATCCGCCCCCCCCGCCTCCAGGTCGAGCCCAACCTGGCCCTTGCCATCTTCGGAGATGATGTCGATATCGGACATGCTGGACTGGTTGTTCCCGTAGAAGAACAGGCCGCTGGCGCCGTCGTTGTTCCTGCCGATGCTGATCGTCAGGTTGCGCACGATGCGTTGAAAGTTCTCAGGCTTGCCGCCGCCGGTCTTGAGCACTGCGCGGAGACCGCCGTCGGCGGTCGGCCAGGTGCCGTCCTCGAGGCGGATGATGGTTCCCTTGCGGCTCTGCCCCTGCAGGCTCGGGCCGATATTGCCCCCGTCCTCCCTCATCTTCACCGTGTCGGCAACCATATAGACCCCGTTGGGGAGGTACACGATCCTGTTCGAGTTCCGGTTTTCGATGAGGGCGCGCGTGAGAATGTCGCTCACATCGGTCTTGCCCGTGTTGTCGGCGTTGTAAGGGGGCTTGGTAACATCAATGACTTGTGCGCACGAATGTCCGGCATGCAGGCCCCGGTATCCCCCCCAGAACTCCTTAGTGGTATCAATGGCCTCGGTGCAGGCAGGAAAGATGATATCGGACGGCTGGTCAGCCTTCGCGATCGCGACATGCGTGCGCGGCCTGGGCTGGCGTACTTTCTCTGCAATCCCGCCAGGGATTTCCTCGCCGGTGATGCTCAGGTTTTTGAAAATGGCGTTTCCGAGCGGGTTGTCTCCCTCGATGCTTGGCACTACGATCAGTTCGTCACCTTTGCGAAGCTCGATTTTTCTGCTGTTGATCTCGTTGTTCTTGTTGGGTTCAAGGGGCACCTTACCCCACCAATTGCACTTGGGGTCATAGTCCATAATATGCTTTATGAACTCCACGCCTCTCCTGCTGGTCTCCTTCTTGAAGAGGAACAGAGACATCGCCGGGCTACCCTCAACATGCTTAATCTCCACGCTTGTGGAGAGTGTATAGTTGCCG
Organism: Phycisphaerae bacterium; assembly: GCA_035527275.1. Taxonomy (GTDB): domain Bacteria; phylum Planctomycetota; class Phycisphaerae; order FEN-1346; family FEN-1346; genus DATLBA01. Next base: position 1,006 of record DATLBA010000049.1, on the reverse strand, counting down.
TCCTTGGGCGCAATGAATGTCAGCGCGCCAAATCTAAAGCTATATTCACTGTCGCGATTGATCCAATAGGTTTTCGTCGAGTATCTTCCGCGCAGACCGAAGGTGATTGCACCCTCTTTGACCTGAGCCCAAGGGCGACCGTTAAGTGAATCTTTCGGGTTGAACCAAAGCGAATTGGTCCAGGTAAACGGCTTATAGTTGTCGGGATCCTCCAGATCCGACAATTCGAGGGTATTGTACGCCCGATCAAGCCGCCACATGGGCGCACCATTGACCAATGCCGGATTGCCGTCGGTTGAACCTTCTCGGGTTCCGTTCCATGTCTTGGGCGGTGTGTATGTCTCGGCCGCCGCACATACGCCGGCAGATAGTACCAGACAGACGACCGCCGCCCAATTGAGCAGGACAGCGGAAATGGACAATCGTAAATTCGCGAACATGGTTTATTTCCTTTAGTTTAGCGGGTTAGTTCGATAATGAAAATGGGCTTGTCGGCCGGGACGGTCAGCACGCCGTCCTTGACGGTGCCCTGGCCGATGTCGCGCATGTTCCAGTCGCGCAGCGTATACTTCATGCCCTCGATATCCTTGCATTGGATCGTCACGCCCACGCGGGCCACCAGCACGGGGGCCTTGCCCGGCTGCTCGGCCCAGGCGCCGCGAAACTCCTCCGGCGGGACGTTCTTGGGGCCGTCCTGGTGCTTGCCCTGCGTGCTCTTGGTGAGGTCGAGCCTGAAGCCCGTGTTGAAGCCAGTGCTGACGGCCGACACGATCGCCTTGGACGCCTTGGCCAGCGGCTGGCCGTCCTGGCTGGCGACGGTGATCTCGACGTAGCCTTCCTCCGGCATCACCGGATACGCGATGCCTTCGGGGTTCTTCACCGTCACATCGCTGAAGCTCGCGCCGCTGGCGAAGGTCACCGGGCCGCGGCGCTCACCGTAGAAGCCGACGTAGCCGATCACGCCGGGGGCGTCGAACTTCAGGTGCCCCTTGGCCCAGTCGTACTC
>DATLBA010000048.1:0-21489 GCA_035527275.1 Phycisphaerae bacterium | reverse complement strand
GCCAACTCGAGCATCGACCGACGCTTGAAACGGCATTTCGGCCTGTCGGATGAGGATGACGAGGGGCTGCGTCGGGCCTTGGGCGTGGATTTTCGAAGCGTGGGGGCGCCATACGTCGGTCCGAAACTCCACGAGGACCTTCCCGGCCTCAGCGTGGACATTTGGGGCATGCGGCGGCGTCGGGTCCAGCACGCGACGGGCGAATACTGGGACTACTGCGAATGGCCGCTGCGAGACGCCTCGCTGGAGGAGGTTGAGGCCTGGCCGATGCCTTCGCCGGATGACTTCGACTATTCGCGGGCCGTGGAGCAGTGTAAACGGTACAAGGATTGTGGCATCGTCGCGGGCAACGCCGGCACCGGCGACATCATCAACTCCACCGGCATGCTCCGAACCATGGAACAGGTGCTGGTGGACCTCATCACGGACAACCCGGCGGGCTTGCGGCTGATCGACCGCCGAACGGAGATCCTGCTTGAGGTCACCCGGCGCACGCTGGAAGCAGGGGGAGGACGATGCGACGTGTTATGGCTCGGAGAGGACCTTGGGACCCAGATTGGGCCGATGATCGGCCTGGACCTGTTCCGGAAGCACATTCGACCGCGGACACAAAAGTTCGTGGACCTGGGCAAGCATTACGACATCCCTGTCATCATCCATTCCTGTGGATCAAGCAGTTGGGCCTTCGACGATTTTATCGAAATGGGTATTAGCGCGGTGGACACGCTTCAGCCGGAGGCCAGGGACATGGCGCCGGCCTACCTAAAGGAGCGTTGGGGCGAGCGGCTTGCCTTTCACGGAATGATCTCGACGGCCGGGCCGGTGGCGTTCGGGAGCGTCGAGGATGTCGTCGCCAATGTCCGCGAGACGCTTGAGGTTATGATGCCGGGCGGCGGGTACTGCCTGGCGCCGACCCACGCCCTTCAGGACAACTCGCCCACGGAGAACGTCGTGGCGATGTACGAGGCGGCACGCGGGTTCGGGACATATGGATGAGCGGCCACGCAGGAGAGTCGGGAGAGCGTTAATGAAAGCCCTCGTGCTCCACGGGATTCACGACTTGCGGGTGGAAGAGCGACCCAAACCGGAACCGGGACCGGGCGAGGCGCTGGTCCGCATCCGCGCGGTCGGCCTGTGCGGGTCCGACGTGCATTACTACACCCACGGTCGCATCGGCGACCAGGTGCTTCAAGCGCCCATGATCGTTGGTCACGAAGGGGCCGGTGAGGTAGCGGGGCTCGGCGAAGGCGTGACCCGGCTGGAGATTCGCCAACGGGTCATGCTGGAGCCGGCGCGTTCGTGCGGCGAGTGCGAATTCTGCACCGCCGGCCGCCCCAATATCTGTCCGCACGTCCGGTTTCTAAGCACGCCGCCGCATGACGGCATCATGTGCGAGTATGCGGTGCTTGAGAAGGAGCGGTGCATTCCTATTCCCGACGAAATGAGTTTCGAAGAAGCGGCCATGCTCGAGCCGCTTCAGGTCAGCGTGCATGCGGCAAACCTCATCAGGGTGGCGCCGGGCGAGACGGTGGCGGTCGTCGGCGCAGGCTGCATCGGCCTGGGGTGTATGGAGATGGCCCGCGTCGGCGGGGCCGCGCGGATTATCGTCACGGACAAACTCGATTACCGGCTGGATCTGGCCCGCCGGCTCGGCGCGGACGAAACGGTCAACGTGGACCTGGAGGACCCCGTCGAGGCCGTCAGCCGATTGACCGGCGGGCGCAGAGCGGACCTGGTGTTTGAGTGCACGAACCGGGCCGCAGGCCAGACGCAGGCGTATGAACTGGCGGCCATCGGCGGGCGGGTCGCGCTGGTCGGCATTCCGGCTGAGGATGAGGTCCGAATCGAGCCGCACCGAGCCCGGAGAAAAGAGTTGCGGGTGCAATATGTCCGGCGGTCCCGGTTCGCCGAGCGGCAGGCGATACGCCTTGTGGCCTCGGGCATGCTGGACGTGGCCAGTTGGGTCACGCACCGGTTCCGCCTAGAGGACGCGGCCGGAGCGTTTGATTTGGCGGAGCGTTACGCCGACGGGGTGCTGAAGGCGGTGATAAACCCCTGACGGTGGGCCGAGGTAAGCGCGAGCCTCCGTGTGCGGCTCGAACGGCGCGGAAAAAGGAGGGTCTGGGCTCGCCGTGCCCCGGACCCTCCAAGTCAGGCTGCCCCGACTTTCGCCGGGTTGACCCACAGCCTCTGTAATAATTTATCGGCAGGGGCGTTCGCTCGGTTGAGCAAATCCCGCCGGCGCGGTCTGTCCCAACCGGCCAAGCCGCCGATTTTCCCTGGCACGGGACCCCCGGTTCCGCTAGACTATGCCAACGGCGCGGCCCCCGATGGGAGGCAGCGCCGGCGCTTTGCGCTTGCCCGAAGAACAAGGGAGGCACCCAAACCGTGAGAAACGAAGGCAACACCTGTGTCGTCGGCCTGACCTGGGGCGACGAGGCCAAGGGCAAGATCGTGGATATCCTGGCGGACCGGCACGACGTGGTCGTCCGGTATAACGGGGGCAACAACGCCGGCCATACGGTCGCGTTCGGCGGCGAGACCTACAAACTGCACCTGATTCCCTCGGGGGTGTTTCACCAGGGCGTCGAGTGCGTCATCGGCGGCGGGGTTGTGGTCGATCCGAAGGTGCTGCTTGAAGAGATCGAGCGGTACGAGAGCAAGGCCCCGGACCTCAGGCGGCGGCTGCGTATCTCGAGCCGCGCCCACACCATTTGGCCCTGGCACAAGCGAATCGAAGCCCTCTCCGAGAAATTCGAGGGCAAAGGCAAAATCGGGACGACGCTTCGCGGCATCGGACCGGCGTATGCCGAGAAGGCCAACCGGGTGCACGCCATCCGAGTTGGTATATTCCTGAATCCGGCCGCGCTCGAAAGGAAGGTCCGACAAGTCGTCGAAGCCAAGAACCGGATGTTCACGGGCATGTTCGGCGAGGAGCCTCTCGACGCCGACGCCATCTGGGACGAGTACGCCGCCTACGCCGAGGCGATTCGCCCGATGATCGCCGACACGACCGCGCTGCTGCACGGGGCGCTCGACGCCGGGAAACGAATCCTCTTCGAGGGCGCCCAGGGGACGCTCCTGGACATTGACCACGGGACGTATCCTTACGTCACGAGTTCGAACGCCGCCGCCGCGGGCGCCTGGCCGGGCACGGGTGTCCCGGCGCGGGCCATCGGCCGCATCCTCGGCGTCGTGAAGGCTTACACGACCCGAGTCGGCGAAGGCCCGTTCCCGACGGAACTGCGCGGCGAAATCGGCGACCGAATCCGCGAGCAGGGGAACGAGTATGGCACGACGACGGGCCGGCCGCGACGGTGCGGCTGGCTCGATGCGTTCGCCATTCGTTACGCGGCGCGGCTGAACGGTGTGGACGGGATCGCCATTACGCTGCTCGACGTGCTGAGCGGCCTGCCGGAGTTGAAGATCTGCACGGGATACCGATTCGAAGGCAAGCGGCTCGATGTGTTTCCGGCCTGCCCGCGGATGCTGAACGGGGCCGAGCCGGAACTTGAACGTCTGGAGCCGTGGTCGGAAGATATCTCCGGCGCAAGGAGATTTGAGGACCTGCCTCCGGCGGCCCGCGTGTACGTCGAGCGCGTCGAGGAACTCGTCGGGGCACCGGCGCAGATGATCAGCGTCGGCCCGGACCGCGACCAGACGATCTTCCGAGCGTAGGAAACCAATGGCCGAGGACCCCTACATTCCGGACGCGTTGGTGGACGTGCCCCGAGCGGCCTGGCCGAAGCACGTGGCCATCGTGATGGACGGCAACGGGCGATGGGCCCGGCGGCGGCGGCTGGCTCGCATCGAAGGCCACCGCCGCGGCGCCGCCGCTGTTCGACGCGTCACCGAAGAGGCCGCAAGGCTGGGGCTCGAACAACTGACCCTGTTCGCCTTTTCGAGCGAGAACTGGAAGCGACCGGCCGACGAAATCTCTTTCCTAATGGAGTTGTATCGGTTGCACCTCCTCCAGGAGCGGCCGACCATTCTTCGCAATAACATCCGTTTTGTGACCATCGGACGCAGGGAAGGTATTCCCCCCGAGACGCTCATCGAAGTGGACCGGACGGCGAAGGCGTCGGCGGGCAACTCCGGTCTGGTCCTGTGTCTGGCGGTCGATTACGGCGGGAGGCAGGAGATCGCGGAGGCGGCGCGGCGTCTGGCAAAGCGGGCCTGCCGGGGCGAACTCGACCCGGATACCATTTCCGAGAAAACGTTTGCCGAATCGCTTTACACGGCGGGGATGCCGGACCCCGACCTCTTGATTCGGACGGCGGGCGAGATGCGCATCAGCAACTTTCTGCTCTGGCAAATTTCGTATGCGGAGTTGTGGGTGACCGAGACGCTCTGGCCGGATTTCGACGAGTCGTGCCTTCACGCGGCCATTCGCGGTTTCGCCGCGCGCGAACGCCGCTTCGGCGGCCTGAAATCGGAAAGCGAGGGTGGATGAAAACAGCCGCGACGCGTATTACGGTGGGCACGGGGCTGATCGTCGGGGTGGGCGCCATCCTGTTCGGCGACGTGGCCCTAGCCCGGTGGACCGGTGTGAAGGTGGCGCCCGGCTTCTGGGCGCTGATGTTCGCGGCACTGCTCGTTGGATGTTGGGAGTTTTTTCGGATGCTTCGCCGTGCAGGCCGACCCTGCCGGCCGGCCATCGGCCTGGTGTTCGTCGCGCTGATGGTAGCGGCGGTGTTCAGCGAGACACAGTTTGAGCCGCGGATTCGTCCCTGGCTGCACGACCGCGGGCTGGAAGTATATCTTTTGCTGATTGTCGGCCTCGTCTTTGCCACGTTCCTGGCGGAAGTGTTCCGCATCGAACGCAAGGCGAGGGATCCGTTCCGTGCCCTGGCGGGCGTCGGGTGGACGGTGCTGGTGGTGCTGACGGTCGGTCTGCTTGGGGTGTTCCTGGCGAAGGTGCGGTTTCTCTCACCCGTTCCCCTCGAAGGCCTCCTGTACCTGGTGCTGGTGCTTGGGGTCGTCAAAGGCGCAGACATCGGAGCGTACGCGGTCGGTAGTGCGCTCGGCCGGCACCGGTTGGTTCCGACGCTCAGCCCTGGGAAAACGGTTGAAGGGTTGATCGGCGGCCTTGTGTTCGGCATCGGCGTGGCGCTGGCGGTCGGCGTCGGCTGGGGGATGTTCGCGTGGTGGCAAATGCTGGTGTTCGGCGGGGCCGTCAGCATCAGCGGCATTCTGGGTGACCTGGCCGAAAGCCTGATCAAACGGGGCCTGGGCGCCAAGGACAGCGGCCGGATACCGGGGTTCGGCGGCGTCCTGGACATTCTGGACTCGATGCTCGCCGCCGCACCGGTCGCCTATCTGCTCCTCGTGGTATTGACCCACCAGGCGCCAAGCGGATAATGATGGGACTTGGGCCACGCCGTGGCGGACAACCGAATGGGGAAGACCATTCAACTTCGGGACGTGGAGCACCGGCGGCTGGTGTTCGGCCCGCGGGACAAGCACCTCCGTCTCGTCCGGGAGGCGTTCGGGGTGCGGCTGACGGCGCGGGAGGGCTCGGTGCACATCAGCGGCCCGCCAGAAGCCGTCCGCCGGACCCAGACCGTCGTCGAGGAACTCGACCGGATGGCGGGCGACGGCCAGGCTATCTCGGAGCGGGAAGTTCAGCAAATCGTCGACACGGTGAGCCGCTCCGGCCGGGGACCGGAGGCCCTCGAGATCGAAGTGTATACGTCCGGCCGCCCCGTCCGCCCGCAGACTCCCGGCCAACTTGCCTACTGCGAGGCCATCGAGCACAACGACCTCGTCTTCTGCATCGGGCCGGCCGGCACGGGCAAGACGTATCTGGCCGTGGCGATGGCCGTCCAAGCCCTCAAGAGGAAGCGCATCAAGCGGATCGTGCTCGTCCGGCCGGCGGTGGAGGCGGGCGAAAAACTGGGATTTCTCCCGGGAGACCTCCAGGCCAAGGTCAATCCATACCTGAGACCCTTGCTCGACGCGCTGCACGACATGATCGGGTTCAAGCAGGTCCGCGCCTGTGTTGAGACGGACGTGATCGAAATCATCCCGCTGGCGTACATGCGGGGGCGGACGCTCAACGATGCCTACATCATTCTGGACGAGGCCCAGAATACGACGACCGCCCAGATGAAGATGTTCCTGACGCGGATGGGAATGCGGTCGAAAATGGTCGTCACGGGTGACATAACACAAGTGGACCTGGCCGAGGGAACCAAGAGCGGCTTGGTGGACGCGGGGGAGAAACTGGCGGGAATCGACGGCGTGGTGCTTCACGAGATGACGCGGGGCGACATCGTCCGCCACCGGCTGGTTCAGGAGATTGTCAACGCCTACGAGCGCGGCGAACGTGGCAGCGAAGACCGCAGCCGCCGCGCGCCCCAGCCCCGTGCCGATTAGGAGGCGCGATGGCCCTCTGGAGCCGCAAACGCAGCCGACCGAAACGCCCAGAAGGCGCCGCCAAGGCGGTTTCAAACGCCTCTCAAAGGTATTCCATGAACAGAAATAAGAGGAGGCGCGCCGAAAAAAACGGCCCGACCTGGTTCGATCGCCTGAAGTCCCCCCAGACGCTCAAACAACTTGCCATCCTGGTTGGCTTTTTCGTTGCGGCGATGCTGATTGTTCAGTTACCGCGCCAGCCCTTGCCCGTCCGCCGCGGCGAGACGATTACCCATCCCATCACCGCGCGCGTCGATTTCGAATACGTGGACGAGAAGGCGACCGGCGTGGCGCAAGAACTGGCCGCCGACCGCGTGCCCGGAGTGTACCGTCCGACCGAGCAGCCAATCACCGCCCTGAGGGAAAACCTGCTGGCGCTGGTGGATGCGGTGCGCGAGGCGGCGTCGGTCGAGGATCTGGACGAAGCGCGGCAGTCGGTCTGGAAGATCGATGCCAAGATGTTCGAGGCCCTGACCGAATCGCTCGGCCCGGACGGGGAGAACCTGCCGGCGGTTCAGGAAGCCGTGCAGCAGGCGATGGAGGCCCTGGCAAAACCGGATAATCTGGCTATCCTCGGCGAGCCCGACCGCCAGCGGGAAAACGAGCGCGGCAAGAAGACGCGGGACGCGTATGCGAAACTGCCGGTCGGACTCTTGCCGGACGAATTGAAGCCCCTCCAGGACCATGAGGTGACGATCCTGGTTTCCCTGCCGGAGGGGGGGAAGGAACTCCGTCTGCAAAGCGTCCTGACCCAGGTCCAGACCGGCCTGATCCGGGACCGGATCGCACCGCTGGTTGAGCGGCCCCTGGACCAGGTGTTCGGCCGCGGGTCGGGGCGGCATCTGGCCGGAACGATGGCCTCCATCATCGGCCCCACGTTGGTTTATCAGGAGGCGCCGACCGAGGGACGCCGCCAGGATGCCAGGGGACAGGTCCTGCCTATCCGGATTCCTTGGCGGGAAAATGCCACCCTCCTCAAAGCCGGCACGGAGATTACCGACGAGCATCTGCGGCTGCTGAAGCAGGAGGCCGAGGTGTATCAGGCCGAGTTGGGGTGGTGGAGGAAGGCGCTGGCCTGGATGGGCGCGGCAGGTGTTGTCGGTCTGGTGATTCTCCTCCAGGCCGGTTACGCCTGGCGGTTCCAGCCCCGCGTGGCCCGGTCGGCGCCACGGAGTCTGATCCTCGGTATCCTCTGCCTCGTGGTGCTCGGGGCCTCGAAAGCCGTGGCCCAGGCGAACTGGCCGCTGGCGTTCTGCGCGTTTTTCCTGACCACCGCCGCCATGATCGTTACCATCGCTTACAGCCAGCGGTTCGCGCTGGCGCTCACAGGCGCGACGGTGCTCCTTGTGGCCATTGCCATTCGAAGCGATCTTGACTGGGTGCTGATATCCCTGGCGGGAACAGGGGCGGCCGTGCTCGCCCTGGGTGAGATTAACAATCGGTCGAAACTCATCAACGTCGGCGCCGTGTCGGGCCTGACATTTTTTCTGGTCACTGGCGGCCTGGCGCTTTGGCGTCACCAGTATAGCCTGGCGGCATTCTGGCCGACCTCCTTCATGTATTTCGGCGGCGGGCTGGCGGCGGGCTTCCTGATGCTCGGTCTGTTGCCTTTTATTGAACGGGCGTTCGGGATTGTCACGAACATCAGCCTGCTGGAACTGTGCGACGTCAACCAGCCGGCCCTGAAGCGCCTCGCCATCGAGGCGCCCGGCACGTATCAGCACAGCCTGTTAATCGGGACGCTGGCCGAAGCCGCCGCCAAAGCCATCGGCGCAGGCGGCCTGCTGGCGCGCGTCGGCGCCTACTTCCACGACATCGGCAAGGTCAACAAGCCCCGCTACTTTGTCGAGAACTGGCAGGAAGAGGGACAGACGCACTCGGGGCTGAAGCCCGCCATGAGCCGCCTGGTCATCACGAGTCACGTCAAGGACGGCCTGGAGATGGCCGACCGGCTGGGCCTCCCGCCTCTCATCAAGAACTTCATCGCCGAACATCACGGCACGGCGCTGGTGGAATACTTTTTCCGGGAGGCGGAACGGACGCAGACGGCAGGCGGCGGCGAAGCGCCGTCGGAAGATGACTTCCGCTATCCCGGCCCGAAACCGCGGTCGCCGGAAACCGCGGTCGTCATGCTGGCCGACGCCGTCGAGGGGGCCACCCGAAGCCTGAAGGAACCCAACGCCTCGCGCCTCAAGGCCACGGTCCACGAAATGGTGATGAAGCGGCTGCTGGACGGCCAACTGGACGAGAGCGGGCTGACGTTGAGTGACCTGCAAAGGATCGAGGAGGCCTTGACGAAGACGCTCCTTTCCGTTTATCATGGTCGCGTGCGCTATCCATCGGACCGTCCGGAGGATGAGGCCGCCGGGGAATGCCCCGAGGCGAAAAACGGGGAGGCCGAAGAGCCTGAACGATCGGGCACGGACGAGACCAGGCCGGCTCCGGGAAAGCCGGGCGGGCACGATGCCGCCGACGGAGGGTGAACGGAATCGGATGGGACCCGCGCGAGGTCTTGATTGGCGCCGAAGGCACGGGGTAGCAAGGCAAAATGGCTAAAATCGAGATCACCGACCTACAGGATCACATTCATCTGGAGAGGAAACTGGTCCTGCAAGTCTTTCGGCAGGTGATGAAGGAGGAAGGGCGGACGGCCAAAAGCCTCAGCGTTGTCTTGACCGACGACCGCCACATCCGCGATTTGAACCGCGAATACCTCGGCCGGGATACGTACACCGACGTCGTCTGTTTCCCGCTCGAAGATGTAGATTGGCCTGAGGGAGGAAGCACCAACGGCGGAATCAACGGCGAAATCATCGCGTCGGCCGAACTGGCCTTCCAACAGGCCAAGGCCAGGAACATCGACCCGCGGGCGGAACTGTTGCTCTACCTCGTACACGGCCTACTCCATCTGATCGGTTACGACGACCGGACGCCGGAAGAGGCGAAGCGGATGCACAAGCGGGAAGATGAACTCCTGGGACAGTTCGGCTTCGCCAACGTGTACGCCAGTCGGCCGACCGTTCAGTAGGAGGAACCCGTTCTTGTCCCATGTGTGGCTCTGGTTGGGCGTCGGCGCCGTCGGCCTCGCCATGTTTTTTGCGCTGGCGGGCGGCGCCCTTCGGTGCTTTTCGCGTTCCCGACTGGAACACGTGCTGGCTCGCCGCGGCCGACTCCGCCGTTTAGGCCGTCTTCTCGAACACTACGACGAACTCCTTCGGACAACAGTGCTGCTCCACATCCTTTGCCTGGTCGCCTGGGCGGCCTTGGCCGAGGCGTGGGCCGTGGGCCAGTTCGGCGGCGGAGCGGCGGGGTGGCTCATCGGTGGCGGCTTGGCGGCCGTCGTGGGCGTAACGGTGGCGGGCATCATCCCCATGGCGTGGGCCCGATACGCCGCTGAAAGCGTCCTGGCTGTCATCCTGCCCGTGCTTCTTTTCTTTCGGGCCGTGTTCTTGCCTGTTCAGCGGCTGCTTGGGACGCTTGACGGTTTGGTCCGTCGGCTGGCGGGCGTGACGCCGGATGTTCAGGCCCGGCCGGACATCGAGGAAGAGATCCGCAGCGTCGTCAGCGAAGGGGAACGCGAGGGCACCATCGAAGAGGATCAAAGGGAAATGATCGAAGGGGTCATCGAATTCAAGAAGGCGGACGTGACGGAAATCATGACCCCTCGGACGGATATCGTGAGCATCGCGGCCGACGCCCTGGCCGACGAGGCCAGGCAACGGATCGCCGAGTCCGGCCACAGCCGCCTCCCCGTCACCGAGAACGGCATCGACTCGATCGTCGGCGTCCTGTATGCGAAGGACCTGTTGTTGCAGGGGACGGGGGGCGGCCGGGACGAGCCGCAGCACGTTCGAGATCTGATGCGGCCGCCGCTGTTCGTACCCGAGACGAAACGCCTGGACGAACTCTTGAGCGGGTTTCGGCGCGCCAAGGTCCACATGGCGATTGTCCTGGACGAGTATGGCGGGACAGCCGGCCTGGTGACCGTCGAAGACATTGTCGAGGAAATCTTCGGGGAAATTGTGGACGAGTACGAGCAGGTGCCGCCCCAGCCCATCCGCCGCATCGCCGACCGGATGTTCGAGGTCGAAGCCCGCGTCCACATCGACGAGCTGAACGACGACTTGTCGCTCCATCTGCCCGAAGATGAAGATTATGAAACCATCGGGGGCTTCGTGCTGAGTCGCCTCGGTCGCATCCCGAAGGCGGGCGAGGTCCTCGAGCGCGACGGGCTCCACATCACCGTCCTGGAGGCCGAGGCGATGCGAATCACCCGATTGCGGCTGGAGTTGACGCCGGACGCGACGCAGGTTCAAGAGTCGTAAACTTTATGCGTAGCAAACAGGCTACGCGGCCCGCGAGGAGGCATTGGCGACGGTCCATAAGTCACCGGTCTTGACGCTGCGCTGCCGGGATTGGAGTGAGACCAGCCAGGTGGTTCAACTGCTTGCACGCGACGTCGGCCGCGTGCGCTGCTTGGCCAAGGGGTCCAAACGCGGACGGAATCCGTTCGGCGGACCGGTGGACCGGTGGACGTTCGGCGAGGCCGTCTTCAGCCTCCGCGACCCGAATCGCCTGGCGGTCCTGATGGAACTGTACGAGACCGAGCGATTCGATGGGCTGCGGCGCCAGCTTCGGGCGTTCTTCGGCGCCTCGCTGGTGACGGAACTGATTCTGGCCCTGGTTCCGGAGGTAGAGCGGCAGCCGGCGGTTTTCGACTTGTCGGTCGCGGCGCTGCGGCTGCTGGCGGGAGTCGAGCCGGAAGCGTGCCGGGCCGTCTCGTTCGCTTTCGCGTGGCGGCTCTTGGCGCTGCTCGGTTACGGGCCCCGGATGGGGCGGTGCGCGGCGTGTGGCCGACCGCTGGAGGCCGGTTCGCCGGTGAATTTCAGCGCCGTCCAGGGCGGGGCGGTGTGCGGCCGATGCCGGCCGCAACGGGGAACCCGTCGGCTGAGCGCGCGGGCGGCGGAGGCGGTCGCCTTTCTGGCCACAGCCGATTGGGACGAAATCAAGCGCGTCCGCCTCAGCGACGCCACCGCCGGCCAGATCCGGGCCGTTTTGTCCGACCGCCTCCTGGAGTTGGCTGGAAGGGAACTTTTGGCCGTCAAATACGTTTAACAAGGGGATGCCCGACGGAGCGGAATTGTCCAGCACCCCTGCCGGCTGGGCGTGAAGGAGAATCGCTGTGCGAAGCCTCGCTGTGTGGCTGGCGGTGTTTGTTATCCTGGGGCTGACGGCGGCTCCCGCCTGGGCGGTATGGGTGTGGCGAGACGGGCGGTGGCAATGGGTTGAGGAAACCGAGCCGCAGCCCTCCGCCGCGCCCGAGAGGCCGGAAAGCGCCCCCCCGCCCATTGAGCCGACGCCGGGGTCTGGGCCGCGCCAAACGCCAGACGGCGGGGAGGATCTCCCCGTGCTGCCGCACGGGACTCGAACGGCCGAGCGTGAGCAACCTGCTCCCGAGGTCCCGGGCCCGGCCGCAAAGGCCTCCCCCAAACGTCCCTGGTGGAAGCGGTGGTGGCGACAGGAGGACTCGAACGCCGACCGCACCCTGTTCGGGGAGGGGAAGGAAGCCTATTTGTCCGGTCGTCACCGCAAGGCCGAGCGGTCATTCAAGAGTCTGATTAAAAGGTATCCCGGGTCGGCTTACCGAGCCGAGGCGATGTGGCTGCGCGGCGAGTTGTTCTTCGCCCGGAAGGAGCATTACAAGGCGTTCGAGCAATACGAGGAGTTGATTGCCGAATACGCCGGCAGCCCGCACTACCGCGAGGCGCTCGAGCGGGAAATCGAGATTGCGGAACGATACCTCGGGCCGGCGAGGCGGCGGGTGTTGGGGGTTCCGATGCTGTCGGGCGAAACCGAGGCCCTCGAGATCCTCCGCCGCGTCTATGAGCATCAGCCAACGGGCGACTTGGCCGAGGCTTGTTTGATCCGCATTGCCGACTACTATTGGGACAAACAGGCCTGGCAGGAAGCCGAGGACTATTATGATCGGTATTGCCGGGAACATCCCAACGGGCGCCGGATCGTCCATGCCGAGTTGAGACGGGCGAAATCTACTATCGAAAAATGCCACGGTGTGCGGTATGATACAACGAGCCTGGCGTTGGCGTACGATCGCCTGCGGCAGTTCCAACATAAGTATCCGGAAAAGGCGCCGGGGGAGGGTGTCGCGGAACTGCTGGGGCAGTTGCAGGAAAGGCAGGCCGAATCGCTGTATGAAATCGCAGCGTATTACCACCGCGCCGGTCGACCTTTGGCGGCCGCCTACTACGCCGAACGGGTTCAGCAGCGGTTTGCCGATTCGCCGTGGAGCAAAAACGCCGCAAACCTCTTGGAACAGATGAGCCTGAAAAAGGAGCCGAACCCGTGAACACTGCGAGAGCCTGGCTGGCGTGTTTCGCGTTGGCGGCCTGGACGGCGGGGGGATGCGGCTACAGCACGAAGTCGCTCCACCGGACGGATGTGCGAACGGTGGCGGTTCCCATCTTCGCCTCCAGGGAGTTTCGCCGCGAATTGGAGTTCGAGTTGTCCCGGGAACTCGTGAAGATGCTCGAGATGAGGACGCCTTACAAGGTGGTGCACGACCGCGCGCGCGCGGACACGGAACTTCGTGGTGAGATTACCGACCTGGCGGCGCCGGTCCTGGTGGAAGATATCGATTCGGACGCCCCCACGGACGTCCAGGTGACCGTCTCGTGCTGGTTCGAGTGGAAGGATTTGCGGACCGGCGAGGTTCTGGCCCGGCGCGACGCCATCCGGGCGTCGGCGACATACACAGTGGCGGTCGGCGAAACCCTGGACTCGGCGACCACCGAGGGCCTACGCCGGCTGGCCGAGCGGATTGTTGAGGCGATGGAAGAGGATTGGTAGCCGCCGGCGCGGCCCGATCCACGCCCGGGCCGCCGGCAAGAGAGCATCGAGATGCGCGGACCGAAATTACCATCGGACGATCGGGACGATCGCGAGACGCCCCCACCCCGGCCGAGGATGCGCAGCCTGCTGGGATGGGCGATCATTTTCGGTCTGATTATTCTGGCCGTCTATGTCCTGACGCAGCGGTTTTATGAACCGGCGGAAATCCCCCGCGCGCGCCTGTATGAATTACTCGAAACCCCCCAGGCCATCGAGCACATCTGGATTCGCGGAAACGTCATCCACGGCCGCATCAAACCGGGGGAGTATGAGAACCAGTTCCCGGAAGGCCCGTTCACGGTGCACCTGCAATCCGAAGAAGTGGACGACTATATTGTGCGCTTCGAGGAGGACCCTGCCCTGCGCCGGGTCTTTCGAAACGAGGACAACCAGAGTTTCGCTCCTGAGGATCCGTTCATCTGGCAGACCCTGGTGTGGATGGTGCCGTGGTTGTTTATTCTGCTGATGATCTGGTTTTTCGTGTCGCGCCAGATGCGTTCGTCGGCGGGTCCCGGCGGCATCCTGAGTTTCGGACGCAGCCGCGCACGCCTCGTACGCAAGGAACACGTCAAGGTCACCTTCGACGACGTGGCGGGCATTGAGGAAGCCAAGGAAGAGGTCAAGGAAATCATCGAGTTCCTGAAGCATCCGCAGAAGTTCCAGGCGCTGGGGGGCCACATTCCGCGCGGCGTGATGCTGTTCGGACCGCCGGGAACCGGCAAAACCCTGCTGGCCAAGGCAATTGCCGGCGAAGCCGACGTGCCGTTCTTCTCCATCAGCGGCTCCGATTTCGTCGAGATGTTCGTCGGCGTCGGCGCCAGCCGCGTTCGCGACCTCTTCCGTCAGGCCAAGGAATCGAGCCCCTGCATCATCTTTCTCGACGAGGTCGATGCCGTGGGGCGAAAGCGCGGCATGGGCTACACCGGCGGCCACGACGAGCGCGAGCAGACCCTCAACGCCATTCTGGTCGAAATGGACGGCTTCGACACAAACGAGCAGGTCATCGTCGTCGGCGCCACCAACCGGCCGGACGTGCTGGACCCGGCGCTGCGGCGCCCCGGCCGGTTCGACCGCGAGATCATCATCCACCTGCCCGACCTCAGAGACCGCGAGGAAATCCTCAAAGTTCACGCCAAGAACGTCAAGATGGCCGACGCGGTGGACCTGAGCATCCTGGCGCGCGGCACGCCGGGCTTCAGTGGCGCCGACCTGGCCGCCATCATCAACGAAGCCGCCATCCGCGCCACCATGCTTGACAAGTCGACCGTCGAACAGGAGGACCTCGAGGAGGCTCGCGACAAGGTCCGATGGGGCCGCACCAAACGCAGCCGCACCATGGATGAAGAAGACCGGCGTCTCAGCGCCTACCACGAGGCCGGCCACGCCCTCATGAGCCTGCTCCTTGAGCCCGACGTGGAACCGCTTCACAAAGTCAGCATCATTCCGCGCGGCATGATGCTTGGCGCGACGATGTTCCTGCCCGAAAAGGACCGGTACACGGTGAAGCGCCAGCAGTGTCTCGGGCAGATCAAGGTGTCCTTCTCCGGGCGCATCGCGGAGGAACTGTTCTGCGGGGACATCACCTCCGGCGCGGCCGACGACATTCGCCAGGCGACCCTGCTCGCCCGCCGCATGGTCATGGACTGGGGCATGAGCGACCGCATCGGACCCGTTCGTTATACGCCGCACGAGGAAACCGCCCCCTGGGGAGGCGATATTTACGGGCCCAAGGAACACAGCGAGGCCACCGCACACGACATCGACGAAGAGGTTCAGGGCATTCTCCGTCGCAATTACGACGAGGCCAAGGGTCTCCTCGAGCGGAATCGCGAAGCGCTCCAGCGAGTTGCCGACGCCCTGCTAAAGCGCGAAGTTCTGACCGCTGCTGAGGTTAAAAAGGAGATTGAGGGAATCACCCTTGAAAAGCCGGCGGCCAGTGACTCGTCGGCGCCGGCCACTTCGAAACCCGAGGAATGACCACGTGGCGCATCCGAAGGGGAATGCGCGGCTCCTTGAGGCCGCAGGCGGAAACCCAGCCGAAGGCAATGCGCGGCGCTCTTTTCAACTCCAGATGGGCCCGTATCGGCTCGAAGTCGGCCCGAAACCTCTTCTGATGGGTGTACTCAACGTCACGCCGGATTCCTTCAGCGACGGCGGACTGTTCCTGGAAGCCGACCGGGCCGTCGCCCAGGCCCGGCGTCTGGTTCAGGAGGGGGCCGACATCCTCGACGTCGGCGGTGAATCCACCCGGCCCGGCAGCGACCCCGTTGACGAAGAAGAAGAAATGCGCCGGGTCCTGCCCGTCATCGAGACCCTGGCTGAAACCGTTGACGTGCCCATTAGCATCGACACGCGCCACGCACGCGTGGCGCGGGAGGCCGCCTGCGCCGGCGCCAGCCTTATCAACGACATCACCGGCCTCCAGGGCGACGCCGGAATGGCCGCAGCCGTCGCCGACACCGGCGCCGGCGTCGTCATCATGCATATCCTCGGCGCGCCGAAGACCATGCAGGAGAACCCGCAATATGATGATGTGATGGCCGATATTTACCGATACCTCAGGCAAGGGATGGCCATCGCCGAGAAAGCCGGCGTTCCGGAAGAGCGCATCATCGTGGACCCGGGCATCGGTTTCGGCAAGACCCTGGCGCACAATCTGGAGATTTTCGCGCGGCTCGGCGAACTTCGGGCGCTCGGCCGCCCGATTCTCGTCGGCCCCAGCCGCAAGCGATTCATCGCCGAGTTGACCGGCGTCGAAACACCGGCCGAACGGGTCTATGGGACGGCGGCGGCGTGCGCCCTGGCGGTGGCCGCCGGGGCGCAGATTCTGCGGGTTCACGACGTGGCCGCCATCCGGCAGGCCGTTGCCGTCGCGGCCGCCATCACCCAGGTCGCCGGGAACGGATCATGAGCGACATCATCAATTATCTCGCGCGCCTTGTTCGGAACTTCGGCTGGAAGGACGGGCTCGAACTTGCCCTGATTGGCGGCATCATTTACCTGGTTTACCGGAGTTTGCGCGGCACGCGCGGGGCCCGGCTCGTCCGGGGATTTGTCTTCCTCTTGCTCATTGTGTTTGTGGGCATGTGGCTGGTGTCCGAAAGCCTGCGCATGGAACGCCTGCAATTTCTCTACGGGAAACTGCTGTTTGCCCTGGCGATCCTCGCGCTAGTCGTCTTTCAGCCGGAACTGAGGCGGAGCCTGATGCGGCTGGGACAGAATCCGCTCTTGCGGCTTTTCCTGAAAGAGGGGGCGTCGGCGTTTATGGATCGCATCGTCCGGGCTACCGACACCCTCAGCCGCAACAAGGTCGGCGCCATCATCGCCATCGAGCGCGACACGCGGCTCGGAGGGTTAATTGAAAGCGGCGTCCGGCTCGATGCGCAACTCACGAGCGACCTGCTGACGACAATCTTCTGGCCCGGCTCGCCGCTGCACGATATGGGCGTGATTATCCGAGGCGGACGGATTGCGGCCGCGGGGTGCGAGTTCCCCCTGTCGCGCCACGCCATCCTCGACCCGCATCTGGGAACCCGACACCGGGCGGCGGTCGGCCTCGCCGAGGAGACCGATGCCGTGGTCATCGTGGTCAGCGAGGAAACCGGCCAAATTTCCCTCGCCGAAGGCAGCCGGCTCGAGCAGGGGATCGCGCCCGAACGCCTGCGAAAACGTCTGGTCGAACTTCTACGCGGGGCGGAGGCAACGCTGACCGAACATTCCCTCGAAACGCCTGAGCCGACGCCCGACGAAAAGGAATCGTCGAAACAAACAGACACCGAATCGGTATGAGCGAACGCATCCGAACCCTGCTGGCCGTCGTCGTCCTGACCGCCACGATTTGGGTCTGGGCCGACCTCGAACAACATCGCGAGGAACAACTGACGGTCGCCGTCAAGGTGGAGGCCCCGGACGACTACGACGTCCGCGACTTGTTCCCGAAATCCCTCACCGTCGAAGTTAGAGGGCCCAAGGGCGAAATCGAGAAACTGCGGGCCTCAAAGAAAGACCTCGAGTGTCGGATCGCCCCGACCGGCCCGGAATTAAAAACCGGCCGCGTCGTCCTCCGGGCCGAGGATGGATTCCACCACTGGCACGCATACCGTGTTGAAATCGTCAAGATTACGGACGACGACGACCGCGTCAAGGACGGCGAAATCGTCGTGGACCTCGACCGAAAAGTCCGAAAACCGGTGCCTGTGAAGGTTGTCGTCACAGGAGCAACGGTGGAAGGAAAACCCGCCGTCGATCCCCCCGAGGTCATCGCCGTTGTCCGGGAATCGGCGCTGGCGAACCTGGCCGAGGCGAAACACTTCGCTGTCGCCCTCCTGGCGATCGAGACGATCCCCGAGGACCGGCAAATCAGGGACAGACCGGTGGATCTGGAGCCTCGTCTCGGCGGTGCCGACGGAATCGAGGCCAAGTTCGAGCCGAAGACCGTAAACGTCACCGTCACGCTCGAGTCCGCCGTCGTCGAGAAGACCCTGGAGCGCATTCCCATCCAGATCGCCGGCCCTCCTGAAATGCTGAACATCTATCAGGTCATCTTCCAGGAAGATGCCGACCGTTGGATCGACTTGAAGGTTAGCGGACCGCGCCGGCTGGTCGACCTGCTGGCCGCCCGCGATGTGAGGGTGGCGATCGTTCTGACGCCGGAGGATCGGCCCGCCGAGGGGGGCACCTGGATTCCACGCGTCCCGGAAGTGCTCGGTCTGCCCCCCGGTGTCGAAATCGACGAACCCGTGCCGACCCTCAACTTCAACCTGAAGAGGCGACGCGAAGAAGCCGCGGGATCCTAGCCGAAGGAGAGAGGCATGCCGGAAACCGATTGGGCCGCGCGCGCGCGGGACATCGGCCGCCTCGCTCGCGCGGCAGCGCGGCGACTGGCGGCCGCGGCCCCCCGGACCAAAGACGATGCGCTCCGGGCCATGGCAAACGTGATGCGCGCCGAGGCGAAAGCGATTCTGAAGACGAACGCCGCTGACATCGCCGCCGGCAAGGAAGCGGGCCTCTCGCCCGCCATGATCGACCGCCTGACCCTCTCAAGCGACCGCATCGAGAAGATGGCCCACAGCGCCGAGGAAATCGCCGAACTGCGCGACCCCGTCGGCGAAATCATCGAAGGATACGTCCGACCCAACGGCCTTCTCATCCAGCGCGTCCGTGTTCCCATCGGCGTCGTGCTCGTCATTTATGAGTCGCGGCCGAACGTGACGAGCGATGTCGCCGCCCTGTGTCTGAAAAGCGGCAACGCGACGATTCTTCGCGGCGGAAAGGAGGCGCTTCGGACCAATATGGCCATCCACCGCGCCTTGGCCGGCGGCATCCAGGGTGCCAACCTCCCCGCCGACGCCGTCCAGATGGTGGACCGTCCCGACCGCGACCTGCTCTCGGAACTGCTGCGCCGCTCCGACACGATTGACCTTGTTATCCCGCGCGGGGGCGAAGGGCTGATTCGCACCGTGACCGAACAATCCACCATCCCTGTCATCAAACATTACAAGGGCGTGTGCCACGTCTATGTGGACGACCTCGCCGACCTCCACATGGCCGCCGAAATCTGCTTCAACGCCAAGGTCCAGCGTCCCGGCGTCTGCAATGCCATGGAAACGATGCTGGTCCACAAAACAATAGCGGCGCGCTTCCTCCCGCGCATCTGCAAGCGCCTCTCGGAGGCCGGTGTGGAACTGCGCGGCTGCGAGCGGACGCGCCAAATCATCCCCGACGCGAAACCGGCTGCCGGGGAGGACTGGTCCGCCGAGTACCTCGGACCTATCCTGGCCATTCGCGTGGTGGACGACATCGGGCAGGCGATTGACCACATTGCCGTCTACGGCTCGGCCCACACCGACGCCATCGTCTCGGAAGACATTCGCCACGTCCAGCAGTTCGTTCGCGACGTCGATTCCTCAAGCGTGATGGTCAACACGACGACGCGCTTCAGCGACGGCGGCGAGTACGGCCTGGGGGCCGAGGTCGGCATCTCGACCGACAAACTCCACGCCCGCGGGCCGATGGGCTGCAGAGACCTGACGACCTACAAGTGGGTCGTCACGGGCAACGGCCAGTTGCGCATGTGACGCAAGTCTCCCCGATTTTCCGTGAACTCCGTCGCCGACTCCGCGTCAAATCTGTGGGGACTGGAATGTGTGCAGAGGAGGAGCGCGACGATGAGCGGTGACGCCGGTGGACCGGAAGCGACGGCCGTCTCTCAACAGCCCGCGAGGCCGCAGGACCGATGGTGGAAACGCCTGATGACGGGCGCGCTGGCGGTCATCATCTCCGGCGGCCTTGGAACACTGGGTGGCGTAATCGTCTTCCTTGTTGAGGCGCGTTGGGGCTGGCGGGAGGAACTGATCCTGATTGGATTGGGAGGCGGCGCTTTCCTGGGGTTGCTCGTGGTCCTCGGCGCGTGGCTGGCCCGAACCGTCACCAAGCCCACCGCCAAGTTGGCGCTTCCTGTGGGAATCGCAGCCGTCCTGACCATTCTCCTGATGAACCCATACACGTTCCGCCCGTTCGGCTGGACGGCGCTTGCGAGCATACCCTTGTTCTGGGCGGCCTGGGTCGCGGCCGGAGCGACGCAGGACTGGCGGCTTGCGGGCGTGCTGACGCTGGTGCTTGGGCTTGTCGGCGGACTTTTGACCGTCGCGGCCGGCTACGTCGTCCAGAGCGGGGAGACGGATGCGTTTCTGTGGGCCTTGGCAGGGGTGTGCGTGTTCTTCATTCCCGCAACGTTGCACCTGAGGCCGGCCTTGGCGGCCAGGTCAGGCGGACCCGGTGGCGCGCACATCACCCGCGCCTTGGTCGGCCTGGCGGTCACCGCCGCCATCATGGCTGCCGTGTCCGCCGTTTCGTGGTTGCTTTGGCCTCTTTGGCTGTAGTGCGGTCCAAGACTTCTGCGGTGTAATCCGGCCCCCGCAAGGCCGCGCCGTCATCCGCTGATTTGCACGAACTGGGCGCCGTGCGGGGGGACGTCGACGGCCAACCTGTCCTCGGCGCGCCCGAGGCCTTTCCGCGCCCAGATGTCGCGGACGTTCCTGGTGCCTTCGATCTCCAGTTCCGCCCAGGTGACCTCGACGGTCGCCGCCTCCGGTCCGCGATTGAAGAAGCCCACCGCAAGGGCTCCGTCGTGAAGCGGCCGGACATAGACGTGCGCATGATGCATCGGCCGTCCCGACGGGTCGGCGCGACTAACCTCCCGCAGGCACCATCCTTGTCGGCCGAGCGGGTCCTGGTTCACTTGAAGCATCTCATCGTTGCAGAGGAGACGCAGCGTAAAATCGTCGAGGCCGGTCATGTCACATCCGATCAGCATGGGGGCGGCCAATAGAGCCCAGAGCGTGATGTGCGTGATCTGCTCGTCGCGGGTGAGGCGGTTTTCGCGGACCTCGCCCCAGCCAAGCCGGCCGACGACCAGCATATCGGGATCGTTCCAATGGCCGGGCCCGCCATAGAGCGTCCAGCGGTCCTGGGTGAAGCCGATGCTGCTCAGGCTCTCCCATTCGTCGAAAATGTCGCCGGTGGTCCGCCAGCAGTTGGCCAGGCGGGCCCATTCGCCGGCCTGGGGGAAGGGGGCGCAGTTGGAAAGGCTGTAAACGATGTCACGCCCGCAGGCCTTGATCGCTTCGGCCATGGCCCGGACGTCCTCGACCTCCCACGGGCCCCAGTCATATTTGAGGTAATCAATACCCCACTCGGCCCACTGCCGCGCGTCTTCTGTGTGGTGGGGGGTTTCACCGAGGCACCAGCCGCGTTCCATGGCGTCCGGCTGGCGTTGTTTGATGCACTTACCCGTCGAGCCCCCGTTGTAACCCGCGTAGGACTTGACCCAGGGAGTAGAATAGATGCCGATGCGCAGGCCCAGCGAATGGACGTGGTCGCACAAGCCTTTCATGTCGGGAAATTTTTCGTTCGGCTGAAGGGCACCCAGTCCCGGCGCGCTGGGACCGCGCTCCCCCTGCCACCCGTCGTCGATGTTAACATAGTTGTAGCCATGGGCGGCCAGACCGGTTGAGACCATCGCCTCGGCTGCCGCCCTCACCTTGGCCGCATCGACCGACGCCCCCCAGCAGTTCCAACTGTTCCAACCGAGCGGGGGCGCAAGGGCCAGCCGTCCGCCGACCACCAGTTGAATGGCTTTCTCGTCCGTGCCATGGGCGTTGG
>DATLBA010000047.1:0-52039 GCA_035527275.1 Phycisphaerae bacterium | reverse complement strand
GACCAGGAGTTCATCGTCGTGCGTTTCAGCGACTTCGGCGCGTCGAGTCTGGACATCATCGTCTATTACTTTACGAAGGCCATCGCCTACGCCGACCACTTGGCGATGAAGGAACGGGTGAATCTGGCCATCATGCGGGCGCTGCGGGACCTGGGCCTCTCCATCGCCTTCCCGACCCGCACCGTTTACTTCGAGGGCGACGTCGCCAGAGCGATGGCCGGGCGGCGCACGAGCGGGAACGCCGAACGCGGCGCTTAGAATGTCCGAGCCTTCTTGCGCACCGTCGCGATGGCAGCATCGAGCGCTCGGGCGGCGGCGTCCGGGCCTTCGGCGACCGTCGGCTCGACGAGGACCGTGTCGATCTTCTCAAGCCCGATGAACCGCAGGACGGCCCTGAGGTATGGCAATTGGTAGTCCATCGCCTCGCCGCTTGTTCCCGGCCCGTACCTTCCCCCGCGCGCCAGGATCAAAAGCGCCGGCCGTCCGGCCAGGAGCCCCTCCACCTCTCCCGACTCCGTGTACCGAAACGTCTCCTGTGGCTGGACGATGACGTCGATGTAATGCTTCAGATGGTAGGGGACGCCGAAGTTCCACATCGGCGAGGAAATGACCAGTTTGTCAGCACGTTTCAGGTGGTTGACGGCCTCGACGATGCCTTCCCATACCCTGGCCTCTTTGTCGGGCAGGCCTTGACCACCAAGGGTGTGCATTTTGGCGCCGGCGGCATCGCCGAGAAACGCCGGCGGCGCGTGGGCCGGGAGGTCGAGCGTCTCAATCGTGTCCTCGGCGTGGGCCTCGGCGTAGGCTTCGAGAAAGGCGCGCGCCACCCGAATTGAGAAAGAGTCTTCCCCTCGCGGGGACACCTGGATGTGGAGGACATGGGCCATCAGTAGTCTCTATAGCACATCCCCTCTCGACCTATTCTACCCCGGGAGCAAAAATGGAGCCAAAAGAAAAAACCGCTTACGTTGATGCGCTGGCATCGGCGGCTTGATGTTTGCTGCCTCGTCTTTTCTCCTTTGTCGGCAGATCTTGACGAAAGGCGGGGCCGCTGGTTTAATACCGCCCCGTGCCTCAGGGAGGTTGCGGATGGCGAAGCAGGAGAGTTCGGCGGAATGCGCGGCGTGCGACGCCGAGTGCTGCCGGTATATCACCGTCGAGATTGACACGCCCACGCGGAAGATCGATGCGGAGGAAATCCGCTGGTTCCTCGCGCACGAGAACACGCGCGTGTACATTGACGACGACGACGGCACGTGGAATCTCCAGGTCCTCACCCGGTGCCGCCGCCTGGACAAGAACAACCGCTGCACGATTTATGAGAACCGGTACCAAATCTGCGGCGACTACGACCCCGAAACCTGTGACGCCAGCGACGCCGAAGCGATGGATACGACCTTCGAGACCACCGAGGCATTCGACGCCTACTGGGCCAGGAAACAGCGAAGAAAGAAGAAAAGCGGGAAGGGAAAAAAGGGAAGCGGGAAGAAGAAAAGGCGCACAAAATAATCTCCGGTAATCCCCCAGAGTGCCTCTGGCCGGCAACCCGCCGCCGACCTTTCCCCATGGAACCCGCCCGCTATTTCTTTTTTCGCCGCTCCCACATTTCCTCGGCTTCGGGACGGCGGATGTAAACGGGGGCAAGGCGCAAGGGGTCGGCATACTCGCCGCGCTCGCCCATCTCGAAGCCCAGACTGGCGACGGCGGCGGGACGCGCGTCCCACAAATCCTCGGGCGCAAAATCAAATCTCGTGAGCGCCTCGCGGGCTTTCGGCACGCCACGACCGAGAACAAAAGCGGGCTTTTTCAGGCGCGCCGCCAGGTCCTCCGGTTCAATCAGCGTGGGGCCGAAGGTTTCCTGGAGGCGTCCTTCGCTCCGTTCGAAGACGCTCGCATACAGGCCGCCGCGCTTCGCGTCGAGGATGGGCACGATCCGCCTGGCCTGCGCCGGTGCGTTCTCGGCAAGGGCCCGAAGGGTCGGCACGGCGACGACCTTCGCCCCCGTGTCCCAGGCGACGAACTTGGCGAAGACGACGGCGATGCGAAGGCCGGTGAACGAGCCGGGCCCGATGCTGACGGCCACCAGGTCGATATCCCCGGGCGTCCAGCCGGCGCGCCCGCAGGCGGCGCGGATGACCATCAGGAGGTCGCGGCCATGGCGCAGGCCCTCGGCCAGGCGAACCTCTTCGATGAGGCGCGCGGCGTCGGCCAGTGCGATGCCGCCGTGGGGGCCGGACGTTTCAACCGCCAGGATGCGCATTGCTGGAATTTCCTTTCACATACCGCGTGGCCCGTTCGGGCCGTGACACACGGTCTCCGTCGCCGCCGGTGGCCATTTTAGCGGCCGCGCGCGGCAAGGCAACGTCGAAACCAACTCGCGCCCGCCATCGGGCCTGAGTGCCGCAATCAAGGCCCTCTATGCGGCGTCGGCTGCCGCGCTCGGCAAAATTGCTTGTGGCGTGGTGTGGCTGGTTCTAGAATCGGCGGGTGGCTATTCAGGCGCCCGGACCTGCCTCCGGCAAGGGCTTGAGGTGGGGAATATGAGATTCGGGTGTCCTGCACACGTTAGAGGGAGGCGGAACATGGAAGTTATCATTTGTAAAACGTACGACGATTTGAGTGCGCGGGCGGCAAAGGTGGTGGCGGACCTGGTCAGGAGGAAGCCGCAGGCCGTCCTCGGTTTCGCCACCGGTTCGAGTCCCCTCGGCCTGTACAAGGAATTAATCCGGATGCACGGGGAGGAGGGTCTCGACTTCTCCGGGATTACGACGTTCAATCTGGACGAGTATGCCGGCCTGTCCGGCGACCACCCGCAAAGTTACTGGTACTTTATGCACGAAAATCTGTTCAATCGCATCAACCTTCGGAAGGAGGCGATTCACGTTCCTTCCGGAACGGAAGCCGACCACGTCGCGTCCTGCGAGAAGTACGAAAGGCAAATCGAAGAGGCCGGCGGGATTGACCTCCAGATCCTCGGCATCGGATCGGACGGGCACATCGCCTTCAACGAGCCGGGCAGCAGCCTGGGGTCCCGGACGCGCCTGGTGACGCTGACCGAGGAAACGATTAGCGATAATTCCCGCTTCTTCGAGAAGAAGGAAGACGTGCCGCGGCACGCGATCTCGATGGGCGTGGGCACCATTCTCGAAGCGCGCCGCTGCGTGATGCTGGCCAACGGGAAGAACAAGGCCGAGGCGGTGGCGGCGGCGGTCGAAGGGCCGATTACGAGCATGATAACGGCCAGCGCCCTGCAACTGCACCCCGACACAATCTGCTTCGTGGATGAGGCGGCAGCCGGGAAACTCAAACTGCGTGACTACTACGATTGGGTTCAAGCGTCGAAGGTCCGGTAAGCCGGGCGGTCGGTGCGCCGGTAGCGGCCGCGTCCCGGCCGGGAGGTTCACGGGGCCGCGCGGCACCGTGGAAGTGAGGAAATGCCATGACCGAACTCGAGATTCGTCCGATGGGGTCGCTCGGCCACAACTTTATCGAGCCGCCCTATCTGCCCGAAGGGAAGGATGAGTATTACCTTAGGAACGAGCAGTCGCCGCGCCCGGCGGACGGGTGGCGCCGCCTGAGGACGGACGAGATTGAGACGCTGGTCCTGAACGGCAACCGGGCCGACGATTGGGCGAACCTGCGGGTGACGGACCAGTTCAATCCTTCCCAGATTCGGAACTGCGAGTTCTACGGCCTGGTTCGCATCGGCCGGCTCGAAGAGGTCTATCTGAAATACCACAACTTGTGCGAGCCGGTCGGTCTTACCAATAGCCGCATCATCGCGTGCGACATCGGCGATGACGTGGCGATCCACAACGTGCGCTACCTGGCGCACTACATCATCGGCGACAACGTGATGCTGCTGAACCTGGACGAGATGCACACGACGAATCACGCCAAGTTCGGCAACGGGATTCTGAAGGAAGGCGAGCCGGAGGAGGTGCGCATCTGGCTGGACCTCGTGAACGAGGCCGGCGGGCGCAGCGTCATGCCGTTCGATGGGATGCTGGCGGCCGACGCCTACCTGTGGGCCAAGTATCGGGACGACCCGGAGTTGCTGGCGCGCCTGGGCGAGATAACGCAGCGGCAGTTCGACCCCCGGCGCGGCTTTTACGGGACGGTCGGCGACCGGTGCGTCATCAAGAACTCGCGCATCATCAAGGACGTGAAGTTCGGTCCCTGCTGCTACATCAAAGGTGCGAACAAACTGAAGAACCTGACGATTAACTCGAGCGAGGAAGAGCCGACGCAGATCGGCGAGGGCGTCGAACTGGTCAACGGCATCCTCGGCCTCGGATGCCACATCTTTTACGGATGCAAGGGTGTGCGGTTCGTGCTGGGGGACAATTCGAGCCTGAAGTATGGCGCCCGCCTCATCCACTCTTACCTGGGCGACAACTCGACCGTCTCGTGCTGTGAAATCCTGAACAACCTCGTCTTCCCCGCGCACGAACAGCATCACAACAACTCGTTTCTGATTGCGTCGCTGGTCATGGGCCAGAGCAACATGGCGGCGTGTGCGACGATCGGCTCGAATCACAACAGCCGCGCGCCCGACGGCGAAATCGAGGCCGGCCGGGGCTTCTGGCCCGGCCTGTGCGTCAGCGTCAAGCACAACTGCCGATTCGCCTCGTTCGTCCTGCTTGCCACGGGCGACTATCCGGCCGAGATGAATATCCGGCTGCCGTTCAGCCTCGTCTCGAACGACGAGGCGAACGACCGCCTGCAAATCCTGCCGGCGTATTGGTGGCTGTACAACATGTATGCGCTGGCGCGGAACTCGTGGAAGTTCACAGCCCGGGACAAGCGGAAGCACAAGCGGCAGCACATCGAATTCGAATCGTTCGCGCCGGACACGGCGGAAGAGATTTTCACGGCGCGGGCGCTTCTGGAGGAATGGACGGGCAGGGCGTATCTGTGGGAGAAGGGCGAATCGGCGGACGGGCAATCGGCGGAGGATCTGGCGGCCCTGGGACGGGAACTCCTGACCGGACCCGAGGAGGTGATCGCGGATCTGAAAGTCCTCGGCCACGGGGTGGAAAACTCCCGCCGCGACGTCATCATCCTGAAAGCCCGCCGCGCCTACCACGCGTATCGCCAGATGCTCCATTATTACGCGGTCAAGAACCTTCTGGCCTGGATGGAGGAGCATCCCGAGGCGACGCTCGCCTCCATGTGCGACGCCCTGGCGGGCCGGCGCGAGCGCAATTGGGTGAACCTCGGCGGACAACTCGTCATCGCGGGCGACCTGGAGCAACTCAAGGCCGACGTCAAAGCAGGTAACCTGAACTCCTGGGGAGAGATGCACGCGGTGTATGATCGGCTGTGGGAGAGGTATCCGCTGGATAAGCAGCGGCACGCTTTTGCCACGCTGTTGGACCTGCTGGGCGCAGAGGCGTTGACGCCGGAGGTGTGGCATGCGGCCTTGGACGAGTGGTTCGGCATCCAGCAGTACGTCGCGGGCCAGACGTATGCCACTCGAAAGAAGGATTACGACAACCCGTTCCGGCAAATGACGTTCGCCGGCCCCGGGGAGATGGAGGCCGTTCTGGGGACCGCCGAGGCCAACGGTTTCGTCAAGCAGGTTCGGGAGGAGACCGAGGCGTTCGCGGA
Source organism: Phycisphaerae bacterium (assembly GCA_035527275.1). Lineage (GTDB taxonomy): Bacteria > Planctomycetota > Phycisphaerae > FEN-1346 > FEN-1346 > DATLBA01. Next base: position 46,426 of record DATLBA010000047.1, on the reverse strand, counting down.
GCGGATTGAGGCCGTGAAGCAGCGCGGCTGAGGGCTACCGTCGCCGCGCAGGTTGCGGTATTTTTATGTTGACAACTGCGGCGGAGGGGCTTATGGTGTGATATGCGTAACCCGCTTGGCGTCGGCGAAAAAGGCCGTAGCCAGGGGAGAACCGTATGGGCGGTTCATGGCGATTGGTTCTGTTAGCACTTCCCGGCAACAGACCCATAGACAGAAGACTCCGGGAAGAGAGTAGGAGCACGATTAGATGGCTCGCGGAAAAGTGAAGTGGTTCAATGAGCAGAAGGGATTTGGGTTCATCGAGCAGGAAGGTGGTACGGATGTGTTCGTCCACTACTCGTCGATCACAGGCAACGGGTTCAAGACCCTGGCCGAGGGCGACGAGGTCGAGTTCGAAGTGACCCAGGGTCCGAAGGGCCCGAAGGCGGAGAACGTCCGGCGCGTCAGCGAGTAGCCGAAAACGTATCCGTACAAAAAACCCCGCTCGTTTGGAGCGGGGTTTTTTTTTCGCTTCATCGGCGACCCGGCGGAGGCCTGCCCGACCGGTCCGAAGCCCGACGAGGTAGCCCCCGGCATTGCCGGGGGACCATCCCCCGCCGGTGGCGGGGGCTTTAGGCGGATCCGCATCACGTCAGATTCATCGCGAGGAGGAACTCGGCGTTGGTCTGGATCTTTTCCAGGCGGTTCCTCAAGAGTTGGATTGCCTCGACGACGCTCATCTCCGTGAGCACCTTGCGGAGGGTCCACACAAACTTCAGTTCCTCGGGATCTAAGAGGAGTTCCTCTTTCCGGGTGCCGGAGCCACTGATGTCGATGGCCGGGAAGACGCGCTTATCCATCAGCCGCCGGTCCAAGTGCAGTTCCATGTTGCCCGTGCCCTTGAACTCTTCGAAGATGACATCGTCCATTCGGCTGCCGGTGTCGATCAGCGCAGTGGCCAGGATGGTCAGGCTTCCGCCTTCTTCGATGTTGCGGGCGGCGCCGAAGAAGCGCTTGGGTTTCTGAAGGGCGTTGGCGTCCACGCCGCCGGACAGAATTCTTCCGGAGTGCGGCATCTCGGCGTTGTGAGCCCGCGCGAGGCGCGTGATCGAATCCAAAAAGATGACGATGTCCTTGCCGTGCTCCACCAGCCGCCGGGCCTTTTCGATGACCATGTCGGCGACCTGGACGTGGCGGCTGGTGGGTTCGTCGAACGTGGAACTGATGACTTCGGCGCCGGGAACATTGCGTTCCATATCGGTGACTTCTTCCGGCCGCTCGTCGATCAGGAGCACGATGACAACGCATTCCGGGTTGTTCTTGATGACGGCGTTGGCCATCTTCTGTAGCAGGACCGTCTTGCCGGCGCGCGGGGGGCTGACGATGAGGCCGCGCTGCCCCTTTCCGATGGGCGTAATCAGGTCCACGACCCGCATATCGAGTTCTTCGGACGTGGTCTCCAGAAGCAGCCGCTCGTCGGGGAACAGCGGTGTGAGGTCCGAGAAAACGATTTTTTCGGCAAGTTTATCCGGATTGTCATAGTTGACCGCTTCGACCTTGAGCATTGCGAAGTAGCGCTCGTCGTTCTTGGGCGGGCGGATCTGGCCGGCCACGACGTGCCCGGTCCGCAGGCCGAACCGCCGGATCTGGCTCGGGCTTACATAGATGTCGTCGGGCGAAGGCATGTAACTGTAGTCGGGCGAGCGGAGGAAACCGAAGCCGTCGGGCAGCACCTCGAGCACGCCCTCGCCGAACATCAGCCCCGTGGCCTGCACGCGGTTCCGAAGGACCTGGAACACCAGGTCCTGCTTCTTGAGGCCCGCGTATTCCAACACACCTTCCTTCTTGGCGATGTCGTGTAACTGCGCGACGGTCATCTTCTGGAGTTCGGCAATGTGGAGGTCGCTCCGCTTGGCCTGCTCGTAGCGGATGTGGGCTTCCTCGTCAAAGCCCTCGGTGCGCGGGATCTTTTCCTTACCTCTGGGGCGGGCGGGCGGCCGCCGGGTTTCGGGGCTTCGTGAATTCGTGGCTTTTGCCATATGGGTACCCTCGTTTCTGAATCAACCGGGCTTTGTGACCAAAGTTGACCTGTGCGGTAGGATGAACTCGGGCGGCCCGAACGTCGCGTTACGACTTTGTCACATCCGACAAAACGCTTTGGACCTGATCGAAGGTGTATTCGGGCGAGGTACGGTTCTCAATAATATAATCGGCTCGTTCCCGCTTGGCCTTCAGGGAAATCTGCACGGCCTCGCGGCGGGAGAGTTCACCGCGGTCCCATCCTCGGTGTTGGGCGCGGGTTCGACGGACCTCCTCAGGCACCTCTACGTATAGCACAACATCGCATAGGCTGTCCAGTCCTTTTTCGAGAATTAATGCGGCATCCAGAACGACGGCGGGGACGTCCTGACGCCGTGCCTCGGTGAGGGCGCGGCGGACCCGCGACCATAAGTCCTTGTGCATAATGGAGTTAAGCGCTTCCAGATTCTCGCGGTCGGCGAAAGCCGTCCGGCCGAGGAGCCGCCGGTCCACCTCGCCGGAAGACCCGAAAATTTTTTCCCCGAACCGCTCGCGCAGCCGGGAACGGATGGCGGGGTCTTTCAGGAGTTCGTGGCCGATCCGGTCGGCGTCCACCACCGCGCACCCGAGCCGGGCGAACTGGGACGCGACGAGCGATTTTCCGCTCGCTACCCCCCCGACCAGGCCGATGACCGGCGGGGCCTTGGATGTCGGGTTTCGGGTTTTGGGTTTCGGATTCATTGAACTCGGAACGCGGAACGGGGTACGGACGGGCGCCGAGCCTCAGTTGTTCTGTTCGGACTTCCGCGTTCCGCATTCCGCGTTGGTTTTCATTCCGCCTCCATCCAGTTCTTGCCCGTCGCCATGTGAACTTTCAGGGGAACCTCGAGGTCCATCGCGCCGGTCATTTCGGCTTCGATCCAGGTTTGCTCGGCCTCGGCGTCGGCGCCGGGCGTCTCGAAGACGAGTTCGTCGTGGATTTGAATGAGCAGGCGGCTGGGTCGCTTCTCCTTTTGGATTCGGCGCCAGATGCGGTTCATCGCAACCTTGATCAGGTCTGCCGCCGACCCCTGGATGACGGTGTTGATGGCGGTGCGTTCCGGGAAGTTGAGCCGCTTCGGGTCCATCTTGTCGATGCCTTCGATGTATCGGCGGCGGCCGAGAATCGTCGTGACGTAGCCGTCCCGCTTGGCGCGCTCGAGCACGTCGGCCGTGAACGTCCGCACGCCTTTGTATCGCTCGAAGTACTCGTCGATGAACGCCTCGGCCTCGCCGACGCTTGTGTAGAGGTCGCGCGCCAGACCATAGGCGGTCTTCCCGTAAATCAGACTGAAGTTGACCGTCTTGGCCATGGCGCGCATTTCGGGTGTCACGTCGGCCTCGTCCACGCCGTGAATCTGCGACGCTACGAACGTGTGGATGTCGCGGTCCTCGGCGAACGCGCGCACCAGGGCTTTGTCCTTGCTGTAGTGGGCGAGCATCCGGAGTTCGATCTGGCTGTAGTCCGCCGCCAGCAGGCACCAGCCCGCTTCGCCGGGGACGAAGGCGCGGCGGATCTGGCGGCCTTCGTCCGTTCGGATCGGAATGTTCTGGAGGTTCGGGCCGGACGAACTCAGGCGGCCCGTCGCCGTCACCGCCTGGTTGAACGAGGCGTGGATGCGCCCGCTTTCGGGGTCCACGAGTTGCGGCAGGGCGCCCACGTAGGTGCCCTTGAGTTTGGCCAACTGCCGGTACGCCAGGACGAGGCGGGGCAGGGGATGGTGCCGGGCCAGTTCGTCCAGGACCCGGGCGTCGGTCGAGGGCCGCGCCCTCGTGGCGGTCTTCTTGAGCGGCCGCAGACCGATCTCCTCAAACAGGACCTCGGCCAGTTGCTGGGGCGAGTTAATCTTGAACTCGTGGCCGGCCTCCTTGTAAACGGATTCTTCAAGACGGGCCAGGCGCGTGTCCAGGTCCGCCGCAATCTCCTCCAGCACCTCGGTATCGACGGCGACGCCGGTTTCCTCCATCGCCGCCAGGACCGGGACGAGCGGCATCTCAACGTCGCGCGCCAGGTCCGAAAGTCCCGCCTTCTCGAGTTCCCCCTCCAGCCGCCCCTTCAGCCGCCACGTGACACAAGCGTCCTCGACGGAATACTCGGCCACCTGGCCGATGGGACAGGCGTCCATCGCGCGCTCGCGCTTCTTCTCGCCCAAGAGGTCCGTCAAGGGAATCATCTTGTGGCCGAAATAGTCCAGGGCGAGGGCGTCCAGGTTATACTCGCGCCGGCCGGGACTCACCAGATACGCTGCCACCATCGTGTCGAAGAACGGCTCGGACAGGTCGAGTCCCGCCCTCCGGCACACCAGCAGGTCGTACTTGATGTTCTGGCCGACGAGCAGGCGCTGGTCGGATTCGAGCACCGCTCGCAGCGCGGCAGCCACTTTCTCAAGGGGTAAACAGCGCTTGCTCTCCGGTCCGAGGAGCGGAATGTAATACCCCTCCCGGCCGCTCCAGGCAAAACTCAGTCCGACCAGTTTGGCGCGGCGCGGCGAAAGGCTCGTCGTCTCGGTGTCGAAGGCGAATGTCTTTTGCTTCTTGAGCGCCCGGGCAAGTTTCTCAAGCGCTTCGGCCGTGTCCACCACGTGGGTTCGGATCGGGGCCTGCGCTTCGCCACCCTCCACCACCAGGTCGTCGATGAACTGATTGAAGCCAAGGTCGCGGAACAGCGCGGCCACCGTTGCATTCCCGAACGAGTCTGGCATCCGGCACGCCTCGATGCTGATTTCCAAGGGCGCACTGCCGTCGAGGCGCACGAGTTCTCGGCTTTCCAGCGCCTTGGCCTTATTGGCTCTCAGGCTCTCGCCGGCTTTGCCGCCAACCTCGTCCACGTGGGCGAGCAGGTTGTCCAGCGACCCATACTGGGCGATGAGTTTCGTGGCGGTCTTCGGCCCGATGCCCGGAACGCCGGGAATGTTGTCCGACGCGTCACCCATCAGGGCGAGCATGTCAACCATCTGCCCCGGTTCCACGCCGCGCTTCTTCTTGATGCCCTCGCCGTCCAGGTGGTCAAACGTTTTGGCATCGAGCATCGTCACGCCCGGGCCGACCAGTTGCTCGAGGTCCTTGTCGCGGCTGCAGATGACGACCTCCAGGCCCGCTTTTCGACCCCGCTCGACCATCGCGGCAATGCAGTCGTCCGCCTCGAAGCCGGGTGACTCGACAACCGGGATACCCATCGCGCCCAGAACCTCGTGGACCCGTTCGATCTGGACGGCCAAGTCGTCGGGCATCGGCTTGCGCTGGGCTTTGTATGCCGCGTAGACCTCGTGGCGGTGTGTGGGGCCGGGCATGTCGAAACATGCGACCAGATAGTCCGGCTCTTCCTCGCGCAGGATCTTGAGAAGCGTGGAAACGAAACCGAAGGTTGCGCCTGTCGGCTCCCCCTTGGGACTGGTAAGATTTGGAATGGCGTAATAACTGGCGTATAACTGCCCGTGGCTGTCGATAATGTAGAGTCGTGAGGGCATTGGGCCGGAACCGCCGGCCGTCTCCCGGGCCACCCGCGATGCTTCGAGGCCGCCTGCGACCGGATACCGCGATGCTAAGCCCCTCAGCCGCCCTTGTCAAGCCCGGCGCCCCCGCTTTTTCGCGTGAGGACGAGGGGGTCGGGCTCTGCGCTCGGGCGGAACCGGAGCGTATAACATAGTGGCGGGCGGAACCAGGGTGCCGCATGGGAGTGGGGGGCCGTTTTTCGGTTGACAAAAGTCCCGCTCAGACCTAGGGTTACCGGCGAACAGAGCGTCGGCTGAGGCGGTGCGGACCGCCCCGTGCTCTGTGTTCCCGACCCAGCGGCGTGGCGGCGGGTCGCCGCCCATGGAACAGAACCGGAGGTTCTCGGATGGCTAGGCGATTAATTCGGGCCCGACGGGCCAGCTCCTATCAGCTGTACCTGCTGATTGCGTTCGTCCTGATTGCCGTCGTCTGTGGCGTCGGGTGGATCTGGACCTGGAGCGTCATGGACCAGCACAACCTGAACACCTTTGGCGCGGATCGTGTCCGGGAGGCCGCAGAAACCCACCAAGACCTGTGGCGCCAACTTCTCGACGAGTATCAGCGCCCCGGCGCCGACGTGAAGGATATCGAAGAGGACGGGTTCGACCTGGTTGACGTCCTCGAAGCCAAAACAACCCTGGCCAACGACTATCGCTCCGAGATCCAGCGCCTGACGCAGGGCCTTATGGGCGATCCGTTCGACACGAAGCACGGGCAGCCGTTGCGGCAGAGCGTCAGCGACATCCTTCATTCCAGCAGCGGGTTGCTGATTCAGAGTTCCGAGGTGCTCAAAAAGAGTTACATGGGCGGCGCCGAGCCGGCGGCCGACGTTCGACCGCCGCATATGCAGGCGGCCGTCCGCGCGCTGCTTCAGCGCATCGAGGGGCTCGCCGAACAGGTTCGCCAGAATAATCAATCCGCAGCGGACCTCCAGATGCAAATTACCGGGCTCCAGGAAGAACTCAAAGCCGCCAAAGACGCACACAGGGTCCAGGTGGAGCAACTCCAGCAGAATCTGGAGGACGAGAGGAGCCGGTTGACCGCGGCTCGCGACAACGCGGTTCGGCAATCCGAACGATTTGAAAAGCAAATGCAGCAGAGGCAGGACCGTCACATCCAGGAGAAACGCCAGTGGGAAACCGAACGCAAGCAACTCGAACGCAGCCTCTCGATCACCAAGAGCAACATGAAGGACCTCGCTGAAGTGGTGGCCGAGTTCCGCAAGGTGCCGCCCGAAACGGGCGTGGACGGCAATATCGTCCAGGTCGGCGAACTCGGCGAGGTCGCCTACGCCGACATCGGCAAGCGGGACGGCGTCCTGTTGGGCATGTCATTTGCAATCTTCGGCCGCCAGGCGCTGGGCAAGACCGACGCCCCGCGTAAGGCCGATGCGCGGGTGGTCCGGATCATGGACGACTCCTGCGAATTGCGCATCTCTCGGCAGACCGACGAACCGGTCGTCGTCGGCGACATCCTTCACAATGCCGTCTACGACCGCGAGCGCCATCTTCGCTTCATGCTCATCGGCGGGATGGATATGGACGACGACGGCGTGGACGATTCCGAGCGGCTCAAGGCCATGATCCAGGAGTTCGGCGGCCGGGTTGACACAGACCTGACCGTCCAGACGGATTACCTCGTTCTGGGCGAGGAACCGAAGGTGCCGCCCGCCCCCGGAGCCGATACCGGACCCATGGAGCGGCGCCTCTATGAGGAAGTCCGGAAAGCGTATATCGAGTATAAGAGGGTCGAAGCCGCTGCGCGCGAGTTCAGCATTCCGATTTTGTCTCTGAATCGTTTTCTGGGCCTTGTGGGCATCGCCGGCCAGGGTTAGAAACGGTTTTCATAACCCTCTCCCCCGGCGGGAGAGGGAGTTATGAAGGAGCCTCAAGTCACAAAGCGGGAGAACGTGTAAGGCGGGGCCGATGGGATTCGGCCTCGCCTCTTTCGCGCGCCCAGCGCGAAAGGCTGGAAAAACCGGATGCATCCCGTTACCATCCCCCCGGAAACCATCGATTCAGGGGAGGTGACGACCATGCGAATCAGCAAACGGGTTGCCGAAATCCGCCCCTCCATGACGCTTGCCGTCAGCGCCAAGGCCAAGGCCATGAAGGCCGCCGGCGTGGACGTGGTCGGCTTCGGAGCGGGCGAGCCCGACTTCAGGACCCCGGACCCTGTTTGCGAGGCGGGCGTCCGCGCCATCCGCGACGGCCATCATGGATACATCGTGCCCTCGTCCGGTCTTTCGGAACTCAAGGCCGCCGTCGCCGACTACCTTCGCCGCCGCTGCGGCCTGGCTTACGAACCCGCGCAGATTATCATCACGTGCGGTGGAAAACACGCGCTGTTCGAAGCGTGCCTGGCGGTGCTCGAGCCCGGCGATGAGGCCGTCCTGCCCGCCCCGTATTGGGTGTCATATCCCGAGATGATCCGGTTCGCCGAGGCGCGTGAGGTGATTGTCGCAGCGGGGGCGGAGGCGGGGTTTAAGATGACGCCCGAGCAACTTGCGGCGGCGATCACCAAGCGGACACGCCTCGTGATTCTCAACTCGCCGAGCAACCCCACGGGCATCGTCTACACGCGCGACGAACTGGCCGCCCTGGCCGATGTCGTGGCAGGGCGGGACATTTGGATCTTCAGCGACGAAATTTACAACGAACTCGTTTACGACAGTGTCAAAACATGCGCGTTTGCGCTGGCGCGCGACGGCCTGACGGAGCAGACCGTTACCTTCGGCGGCGCGTCGAAGACGTGGGCGATGACCGGATGGCGCATCGGATGGGCCGCCGGACCGGAGAACCTGATTCAGGCCATGGGGAACCTTCAGAGCCAGTCCACGTCGAACCCGGCGTCCATCAGCCAGTATGCCGCGCTGGAGGCCGTCTCCGGTTCCCAGGAGACCGTGGCGAAGATGCGAGAGGAGTTCGACCGCCGCCGCCTCTATATGCTGGATCGTTTGAGCGGGATGCCGGGCGTCCACTGTGTCCGGCCGCAGGGCGCGTTCTATTGCTTCCCCGACGTCAGCGCCACCTATGATCGGGTGCTCGGTCGAGGGGCCGAAGAGCCGAAGAGCGCGGCCTTTGCGACCAGGGTCCTTGAGGAAACCCACGTCGCCGTTGTTCCCGGCGCCGCTTTCGGCGACGACAACTGTGTCCGTCTGTCCTTCGCCGCGAGCATGGAACAAATCGAGAAGGGCCTCGACCGCCTCGAAGAGTTTCTCAGCGCCTGACCCTGCTGTTCCGCAGGCGGTGCGGGTCGCTCCTTAACGCAGCACTTCTTCGATCAGGTTGCACACGCGAGGCGCAAGGACGGAGAAGTCGAACTCGGCTTCGGCGCGGCGGCGGCCCGCGCGGCCCATTTGCTCGCGCAAACGGGAATCGGAAGCCAGACGCTGCAGCCGTTCGATCCACTCGTCCGGGCTTTGCGCCCGGAACCCTGTCCGGCCGTCCCGCACGTAATCGGCGTTGACGCCGACGGGACTGGCGACGACCGGCAGCCCCGCCGCCATATACTGCACGATCTTGAACCCGCACTTGCCGCGCGTGTAAGGCGTGTCGGGAAGCGGCGCGATGCCGATGTCCGATTCGGCCAGAAGGTCCGTCTCCGTTTCAAGCCGCCAGGGAACGTTTTCGACCGCCAGTCCGGGAATATCGAGTTCCGCGTCGGCGATGACACGGAGCCTGACGCCCGGGACCACCCGCCCAATCTGCTCCAGCGCCGGCCGAAAGGCCGCAAGTTGCTTCAGGGTGCTTCGGCTGCCGATCCACACGAGGCGCACAGGGCCGGGCGAGTCGTAGTCGCGCTTCGGCCTGTAGCGGCCCGTGTCGAGCCCCGTCGGGACGACCTCGACGTGCCGCGCACCGGTCCGGCGAGCGTGTTCCGCCAAGTTCGGGTTCCCTGCGAGGACCAGATTGGCCCGCATGACGGTGCGCTCAAATCGCCGCAGGCGCCCGGCGTGGGGCCGGTGGGGGGACCAGGCCTGAAACATGACCGCGTCGTCGAAGTCGTAGATGAGCGGGCCGCGGCCTCGTGTCCAGCCCAGGGCTGCCGCGTCCCACCACGTCAGGGTCTTGCGGTGCAGGAGGATGCCGTCGAACTCACGCGCCCGGCGAAGCTGCCTGCGCCGCGCCCAGGCGCCGCGCGGGAGTTCGACGACTTCCGTCTCGATGCCCCTGGTCGCCATGGGAGCGAGGTACGGCTCGATCCGCTGACGGAACGGCGCGCCGGCACGGTCGCGCGTCAGGATGAGAAGGCGTTTCGCTTCGGCCACGCTATGCGGTCTCCTCGCCCGGTTCGTCCAAGAGGGGCGTAAACGGCACGCCGATGTCCGCGAGAATTATCTCGCCGGTGAACGCTTCGGCGTCCAGGTTCGTAAAACCCTTCTTGATTGCCGCCATCGTCACCGTATGGTCGGCGCGGATTGTGGGGCCGAGCGTCCTGCCGGTGTCACAATCGAGGCCGCTTGGGATGTCGATCGCCAGGACATTCGCCCCGACCGCGTTGACGGCCTCGATGACACTGGCGTACGGGTCGCGGATTGTGCCGCGCGTCCCCGTCCCCAGCAGGCCGTCGATGATGAGGTCGGCCGTCTCGCACCCCTCGGCCACATGGCGGGCGACGGTTTCCGTCTCGCCGTCGAGGACCTCAAGGTTTATGTCCATGGCCTCAAGGATCTTAAGGTTCGTTTCCGCATCGCCCCGGACGGCGTGGCGCGGCGCGACGAGGAAGACCTTAGGCCGGACGCCGTAAAGGGTCAGGTGGCGAGCGACGACAAAGGCATCGCCGCCGTTGTTCCCGCGCCCGGCGAGGATTACGACATGCGGCTCCTTGGCGGCGCCCAGGATGCCGAGGGCCGCCTCCGCGATTTGCCGCCCCGCGTTTTCCATCAGGACAATGCCGGGCACGCCCAGCGTCTCCGTGGCGTATCGGTCGAAGGCGCGGATCCGGTCGCGCGTGGCTGTGGGCGGCTTTTGCATTGCTTCCTCTTCCTCGCGCCAAGAATCGCGCGGTTCACCCTCCACGGCGGGTCTGCGCTGCGCTCCGACAAGCGAGGCGCCTAACTGACCTTGTCGAGCATAGCGACGATATCGTCCTTTGTCACCGGCCGCGGATTGGCCTTCGTCGAGCCGCTCGGCAAACTTTCCTCGGCGATTGTCTCGAACGCGTCGGCCGCGAGGCCGTAGTCGGCAAGCGTCGCGGGCAACCCGCACGCTGCCAGAAGGTCCCTGGCATAGGCCGCGGGGTCGCCGCCGAGCCGCTCCGCAAGGACGCTGAACTTCTCCGGCGCGGCAGGGCGGTTGAACTCGAGCGCCGCCGGAAGCAGCACGCCGCACACCAGCCCGTGCGGGATACCGAAGCGCACCCCGATCGGATGCGCCATGCCGTGCACGACGCCCAGCCGCGCGTTCGACAGGGCCAGCCCCGCCATCGTGCTTCCCCAGGCGGCCCGTGTTCTCAGGTCCAGGCCGTCGCCGCGATGCACCACGTCAGGGAGCGCCGCGGTGAGTTCCTCGACCGCTCGGAGCGAAATCGCCTCGGTCAGAGGCGTCGCGTGGCGCGACAGATACGATTCGATCGCCTGGACCAGTGCATCGACGCCGCTTGCGGCGGTCACGGGGGGCGGACAGGGCAAGGTTAATTCCGGATCGACCAGGGCGACACTGGGCACGAACGAATCGTCGCGGATACTCGCCTTGTATGCCCGCTCGCGGTCGCAGATAACGCCGTTGTTCGTCATTTCGCTGCCCGTGCCGCTCGTGGTCGGCACGGCGATCATGGGGAGCCCCGGTTTCGACGGTTTCCGCCCCTGGTGAAAGGCGCGGGTCGGTTCGTCCTCGCCCGCCAGACCCGCCGCCACCTTGGCGACGTCCATGGCGCTTCCGCCGCCCAGGCCGACGACCACCTCGGCGCGATGTTTGCGGACGGCAGCGCGGCATCGGTCCACGCTCGTGACGTCCGGCTCCGGCTCGACCTCGTCGAAGAGGGCGGCTTCGACGCCCGCCTCGGCCAAACAGGAGAGGCAGCGCTCCGTGATCCCCGCCTCGGCCATGGCCCGTCGGCCCGTCACGAGTAGAGCCCGGCCGCCGAACCGGCGAACCTCCTCGCCGAGCGATTCCAAGGTCCCCGCGCCGAACAAGAATCGCTGCGGGATGCGAAAAACGGCAGTGGCCAAAGGCAATCCCTTTCGATGAGCCGGGCTCGATTATAGAGGAGCCTGCGGCGGCTGCAACTCCTATGGCCGCCCCCGCCTCGGCGTAAGTGAATTGACACCCTCGGCGCCGCAGTGTTAAATAGTGCCATGTCGGCCGACGAAAAATGGATGGGGGAAGCCCTGCGGGCCGCCCGGACCGCGCTCGAGGCCGGCGAGATCCCCGTCGGCTGCGTCATCGTGCACGGCGAGCGGTTCGTCGGCCGCGCTCACAACCAGCGCGAAACCCTTCGCGACCCCACCGCCCACGCCGAAATGATCGCCATCACCCAGGCGTCCGAAGCCCTCGGCTCGTGGCGGCTGCACGGCTGCACGCTCTACGTCACGCTGGAGCCGTGTGCCATGTGCGCCGGCGCGATGGTGCTGGGGCGGATCGACCGGCTGGTTTACGGGGCCGCCGACCCGAAGGCCGGCGCGGTCGAGTCGATCTTCCGGTTGCTCGACGAGCCGCGCCTCAATCACCGGATTCAGGTGACGGGCGGCGTCCTGGCGGAGCCGTGCGGGGCGATCCTCTCGGATTTCTTTCGCGCGAAGCGAGCCGGGACCAATGGCTAAGAAGGTGTTTCAAAACCTGGAGGGTGGCGGGTCGGAGGTTACCCGCTGCGGCGGGTACCCGCCACCCCCTAAGGCCGTGGTATCGCGGCGGGCCCGGAGACCCGCCGCGCACACGCGGATCGTTGCGCGGTCGGTGCGCAAAAGAAGCGCGGCCCAGCATCACCTGCCGACCACCAAGTGCGGCGCCTCGGTCCTGGAATGTCCTGGGTACCGCTTGTTTTTAGATATGAGCCTTTCTATGAAGCTGGATTTTCCTTACGCCCACCACATCCCGCCGGTCTTCTCCGTCAGGAGGATGCCCTTGAGGAACGCGACGGCCTTCTGGAAACCCTCGTTGACGCTCATCAGGCTGTCCTCGTGCTCGATGGAGATGGCGCCGTCGTAACCGATGAGGCGCAGCGCCGAAACGAAGTCGCGCCAGAAATCCTCGCCGTGACCGTAGCCGACCGTCCGGAAGATCCACGAGCGGTTAATCTCGTCGGCGTAGTGTTTCGTGTCGAGGACGCCGTTGGCGGCGGTGTTTTCGGGATCGACGCGGCAGTCCTTGGCGTGGACGTGGAAAACGGCCTTGCCGAGCGCCTTGAGGCTGACCAGCGGGTCCATCCCCTGCCAGAAGAGGTGCGAGGGGTCGAAGTTTGCCCCGAGCGTGTTGCCGCAGGCCGTGCGAAGTTTCAGCAGCGTCTCGGTGTTATAGACGCAGAACCCCGGATGCATCTCGAAGCCGATTCGCACGCCGTGGTCTTTGGCGAACCGGGCTTCCTTTTCCCAGTAGGGGATCAGGCGCTTTTCCCACTGCCACTTGACGGCCTTCTCGAAGTCCGGCGGCCAGGGGCACGTGATCCAGTTGGGGGTCTTATCGTTCGGACCGCCGCCGGGGCAGCCGGAAAAGTTGGCGACCGTTTTGACGCCGAGCATCTCGGCCAGACGGACCGCCTTGCGGTGCACCTCGTGGTGCTCCCCAGCGATCTTCGGGTCCGGATGCAGCGGGTTGCCGTGACACGATAGCGCGCTGATTACCAGACCGCGGTCCGCGATTCTCTTCTTGTACTCGCGTGCCTTTGCCTTGGACCCCAGCAACTCGTCCACGGGGGTATGTGGATCGCCGGGATAGGCCCCCACGCCGAGTTCGATCGCCTCCAGACCGCTCGCGCAGATATAATCGAGGGCCGCCTCGAACGATTGCCCGCCGAAAAGAACTGTAAACACACCCAGTTTCATCCTCGTCTCCTTTCTTCACCTTGTGAGCCGACCGCGGCCCTTTTCCATCGGCCCCGTGCTTCCGCACGGGCTCACCTCTTACATCTTCACCTTCTTCGATCCGTTCTTCGCGCTTTTGACGGCGGCCTCGATGAACTTCATGTGCAGGACGCCGTCGTGCACATTGGCGTATTTCGAGCCGTCACACTTGAACGGTCTCCCCGCATTATACCTCCGAACGTCCGCCTCGAAACTCCGGTGCAGCCGCGCGTAAGCATCGTGAAATGCCTCTACGTGGCCCGAGGGAACCGTCGGCTCCTCGGAGACCCACCTCGGAACCCTGCCGAGGAACGAGTCCTTCGTCCCGACTTCCCCGCGCCAATAATCGCGGTCCGGCTCGCCCGGCAGCCGGATCGTCACCCGCTCGGCGTCTTCCTGCCGCCACACAAGGCTGCCCTCGGCGCAGTTGACCTCGATGCCCAAATCGTTCTTGTGGCCGATGGCAATCTGGCTGGCGCGGACCAGCGCGCGCCCGCCGTTTGAAAGTTCACAGTAGGTCGTGAAATGGTCGTCCAGTTGGCGGCCCTTCAGGAACGTCTCGATTATGCCGCGAACGCTCGTGACCTCCAGGCCCGTCACGAACCTGAGTTGCATGAAGGCGTGGCTGCCGATGTCCCCGCCGCAGCCACTCGCGCCCGCCCGCTTCGGATCCGTCCGCCACGAGGCCTGCATCTGGCCCGTCTCCTCCAGGCGCGTCGCCAGCCAGCCCTGAAGGTAATAGGCGTCCACCCAGCGGACCTCGCCCAGTTTGCCGCTCGTCACGATCCAGCGGGAGAACCGACTCGACCAGTGGCCCAGATACGTGTGGGCCACGCCGAACGGCACGCGGTATTTTTTGACGGCCCGCTCCAGGTCCAGGGCCTGGGCGACCGTGATCGTCAGCGGCTTCTCGCAGAAGACGGGGATGCCCGCCCGGACGAGTTTCATCGCCGGGTCGTAGTGGACGAAGTTCGGCGTGACGACGACCGCGTAGTCGATCCGTTCGCCGATGGGACGGCTCGCCTGATCCCGGATCATCTCGTCGTAGGAGGGATACCCCCGAATCGGGTAGGGCCACTTCGCGGCCTCCGACATGGCCACCTCGGGGTCCGGATGCAACGCCGCGCAGACCACCCGCCGCGTCCCGTCGAAGTGAATGGCCTTCTGATGGGGATTGGCAATAAAGGCCCCTCCGCCTCCGCCGACGAGCCCGACCTTCAGCACTCGCTTGGACATTTCCGTCTCCTCCATGCCGATGGGGCCAGGGTTTCACCTTGCCGCAAGGACGGGGGACTTATCTTACTCGGCGCAAGGGAACTCGCAAGCAAAAAGGCACGCCACCACCCCCGCGGCGCGCGACCGCGGACGTCGTGGGAAAAGCGGTTGACTTCGCCCACCCGCCCGCCTAGGCTATGCCGCTTCGGTAAAGCCGGCAGGGGGCCGCCATACGGGTACGCGTGAAAATCTGCGGGATAAGGCGGCCGGAATGGGCGAAGGCGGCCGCCGACGCGGGCGCCGACGCCGTCGGCCTCGTTTTTGCCGACAGCCCGCGCCGCGTCTCACTCGATGAGGCGCGACGGATTGTCCGGGCCCTGCCGCCGTGGGTCGCGCCGGTCGGTGTCTTCGTGGACGAAGCGCCGACGACGGTCCGCTACACGGCCCGCGACGTGGGTCTGGCGGCCGTCCAGTTGCACGGCGACGAGCCGCCCGAAATGCTCACGGAACTGGGGCGCCTTAAAGTTGTCAAGGTGTTTCGGCTCGGCTCGGAGGCGGACGTCGAGGCGGCCCGGGCATGGCGCGCGAGATGCGAGCGCGCCGGGAGGTTGCCCGATGCGTACCTCGTGGATGCGCGCGTCCCGGGTGGGCCGAAGGGCGGGACAGGGCAGGCGGCTGATTGGAATCTGGCGCGGCGCCTGGCGGATGAAGGTTTCCGGCCCCTGGTTCTTTCGGGCGGCCTTTCGCCGGAGAACGTCGCCGAGGCGATCGAACAGGTCCAGCCGTGGGGCGTGGATACCTCAAGCGGAACCGAATCCGCTCCGGGGCATAAGGACCCCGAGAAAATCCGTGCCTTCTTGGAAACCGTCCGACGGGCGGAAAATTAACGAGGATTGTTGGGGCGAGACCCTCCTGCGGTGAACGTGTGACAGGCCTCGGCCCTGCGCAGCGAAGACAGGGGTATCAGATGGACTACGACATCCGCAGCGTTGACCTGGCACCGGATGGAAAGAAGCGGGTCGAGTGGGCCGACTCTCGTATGCCGGTCCTTGCCCGAATCCGAGAGCGATTCGCCAGGGAAAAGCCACTCGCGGGCCTCAAGATGAGCGCGTGCCTGCACATCACGGCCGAGACGGCCAACCTCGGACGCACGCTCAAAGCGGGCGGAGCGGACCTCCTGCTTTGTGCCTCGAATCCCCTCTCGACCCAAGACGACGTGGCAGCGGTCCTGGTGACCGAGTACGGCATCCCCACCTTCGCCATCAAGGGCGAGGACAACGAGACCTACTACAGGCACATCCATGCCGCGTGCGACCACCAGCCCGACATCACTATGGACGACGGGTGCGACTTGGTCTGGACGCTGCACTCGGAGCGCGCCGAGCAGGCCGCGAAACTTATCGGCTCGCTGGAAGAAACCACCACCGGCGTCATTCGCCTCCGCGCGATGGAAGCAAAGGGGCAACTGAAGTGCCCCGTCGTCGCCGTCAACGACGCCGACACGAAGCACCTGTTCGACAACCGCTACGGAACCGGCCAATCGACGATGGACGGCGTCATCCGGGCGACCGATATGCTGATCGCCGGCAAGAAAATCGTCGTCGCCGGGTACGGGATGTGCGGCCGGGGAGTGGCTGCGCGGGCCAAGGGCGCCGGCGCCAGCGTCATCGTCACCGAGACGAACCCCCTGCGGGCCCTGGAGGCCACGATGGACGGGTTCTGGGTCATGCCGATGAAGGAAGCGGCCGGCGTGGGGGACCTTTTCATTACGGCGACGGGCGACTGCAAGGTCATCCGAGCCGAGCATTTCGAAGTGATGAAGGACGGGGCGGTGGTGTGCAACAGCGGCCACTTCAACGTGGAGATTGACATCCCCGCCCTGGAAAAGATGAGCAGGAAGGTGCACAGGAACGTCCGCAACTTTGTGGACGGATACGAACTGGCCGACGGCCGGATGATTTATCTGCTGGGCGAAGGGCGGCTGGTGAACCTGGCGGCCGCCGAGGGCCATCCCGCCTCGGTGATGGACATGAGTTTCGCCGTCCAGGCCCTCACCGCCGAGTGGGTCGCCAAGAACAAGGGAAAACTTGGAATCCGCGTCCACGACGTGCCACGCGAAGTGGACAAGTTCGTCGCCAAACTCAAACTCAAGACCATGGGCATCGGGATCGACCAACTGACCCCTGAACAGGTCGAGTATCTCGCCTCCAGCGAGAGTGGAACGTAGGAACGATGGCCATTGTCAAACCGTTCCGGGCGCTGCGCTATAACACGCGCGACCCGCTCAGCATAGCCCTGGTGACCGCCCCGCCCTACGATTGCATCACGCCGACCCAGCAGGACGAACTCTATCGCACCCATCCGCACAATATCGTCCGCCTGATTCTCGGCAGAGAGGAGCCGGGCGACGGGGAAGGGCGGAACAAGTATGCGCGTGCGGCCGATCTGCTGGCGAAGTGGACGGGCGGCGGCATCCTGGCCCGCGACGCCGAGCCAGGCCTCTACTTCTACCAGCAGGAGTTCGAGGTCGAGGGCGAGTCATACCGCCGCGAGGGTTTCTTCGCCCGCGTCCGGCTCGAGGAATTCGGCTCCGGCCGCATCTTTCCCCACGAGGAGACGATGTCGGCCCCGAAAGAGGATCGGCTGCGCCTGCTGCGCGCGGCGCGCGCCAACCTCTCAGCCGTTTTCAGCCTCTATCCGGACGAAGAGAACTCCGTGACGGCCCTGTTTCACGCGAACGGTCTCGGCGATCCCGTCGTCCAGACCGTGGACGGCGACGGCGTCGTCCACCGCCTGTTCGAGTGCACGGACCCGAAGACGATTCGGCAGGTGACCCGGGCGATGGCCGACAGGCCGCTGTTCATCGCCGACGGCCACCATCGTTATGAGACGGCCCTGGCGTATCGGCGGGAACATGAAGCCCAGGGCGAAACCGTGGACGCCGGCCACCCGGCCGGTTGCGTCCTGATGATGTGCGTCTCGATGCACCATCCGGGCCTGGTGATTCTGCCGGTCCACCGCGTCCTGCAGGGGCTGGAGGGGCTGGAGGGGCTGGAAACCGACCGCCTTCGCAAGGCGACCGCCGGGCATTTCGAGTGGACCGAGTTCGCCGGCGTCGAAGCGACCAGCCCGCGCCTCACAGAACACCTGCGCGAGAAGCGCTGCCACGCGTTCGGCCTGTGGACGCGGGACACGTCGCGGGCGTTCCTCCTTTCACTCAAGAACACCCGGGTGATGGACCGGCTGGCGAAGGACCATTCGAAGGCGTGGCGGCAACTGGACGTCGCCATCCTCCAGCGCGTCCTCCTCGAACACGATCTGCCCCGGGCCGTGGAGGGAACGGAGAACCTCACCCTGTCCTACGTTCACCTGGCCCAGAAGGCGTTCGACGCCGTTCATGAGGACGGCGCCGACGCGGCGTTCCTGCTGCGACCGCTACCGGTCGCGGACCTTCAGGCGGTCGCCAAAGAAGGCGAGCGGATGCCGCCCAAGTCCACCTACTTTTACCCGAAGGTCCTCTCGGGCCTCGTGATCAATCCGCACGATCCGCCGGAGTGAAGTCAAGTCCTGAAAGTTCTGTAAAAGCGCATCTCCTCGTCAGGCCGGAGCTACAACGACCCCAGTATCGAGTACAGCTTCATCGGGTTCCGTGTCGCCTCTGAAGTCCCTGAACCTGGAAGTTTCGTGTTGCTCACATTGGGCGGCCTGGCGATGCTGAATCGCAAGCGGAAACCCTGAGCAAGGCAGGCTTATGGCCGGCGTACCTGGGCAGCCGACTGACGGTCTGTCAGCGGTCTTTGATACCCGTTTCGCTTCTACTGGGATTCCACCCCGCTACCGTTGCGGCGTAGAGATGTCGAACATCAGCGGCAGGTCGCTGATGCCCAGCGTGTCGAGCGTCCAGAAATCGGTCTCAAGTTGCTTGTTGGACGCGTACGGTTCGAGCACCAGTTCCACGCTGGTCCCGACGGCGCGCTGTGCGATGGGCAGTTTCTGCCTTTCCATGATAACCCAGTGTGCCACGCGAATTTCGCCCTTGTCGTACGTGCCCCGCTTGACCTTCTCGATCGTGTACTCGTAGACCGCAAGCGCCTGGTAGTAGGGCTCGATGTCCTTGGGCTTCGGAACGTCGGAGCGGGCCTTGAGCTTTGCCTGGACGATGATGACGGGCGGTTCCTTGCGGGCCTTGACGCACTTGTTGGCCGCGACGAAGAGTCGCTGCACCTGGGACTCCACCAGAGCGCGGCTGTAGATTGCCACGCCCTCGATCTTGCCCGGCCAGTTCGTCGAGGGCGTCGGCTCGTCGCCGAAGACCAGTTCGGCCGCCCGCCATCGCGACAGGTCGCCGGTGATAGCCGCCGACGTGCCGGCGAGCTTCCCATCAAGGTACGTCTTCAGCGAACCATCGCAGTAGGCCACGACAATGTGATGCTCTTCCGCATCGGGCAGCTTGACTAGCTCAGCATGCGATTCGGCCGCGTTGTTGAACTTGGCGGTGCGGAGCTTGAGCAGCAGCTTGTCGCCCTGCTGGAGCAGGGCGAAGTTGGGGCTGCCGCTGGTGGGACCGAAGTAGATCACCGGCGCCGCAGACTCCAGCTTGAGCGACACGGGCTTGATCATCGCCGAGATCGTCAGTTCGCCGCTCCTCTTGCACTCGTTCAGCAGGTACTCGGCGCCGCTGCTGGCTGCGAACGACCCGCCGTCGGTGATCATCGCG
Source organism: Phycisphaerae bacterium (assembly GCA_035527275.1). Taxonomy (GTDB): domain Bacteria; phylum Planctomycetota; class Phycisphaerae; order FEN-1346; family FEN-1346; genus DATLBA01. The sequence continues at coordinate 26,966 of DATLBA010000047.1, read as the reverse complement.
AAGTTGTGGTCGTATCTGGCCACGCCGCGGGGGATGAGGCCGCCGCCCCGGGTGGCGACGAAAGAGATGTCCCCGCCGCTGCCCTTGGGTTCAAACGAAATCACCCGCCTCTGGTAGCCCGACGTCGCCTTCAGTTCGTAGCCATAGACTAGGCCGTCGCGAATGACCAGCCAGTCGTCGGCAGCCTGGCTGGTGGGCTGGGCCGGCGGCGCGCTCGCCGGGACCGGGGCGGAGGTGGGCTCCTTGCCTTGCGCCACGGCGATCGCCGCTGGAACCAGGCAGCCGGCCAACGCCGCCGCGATCACTATCTGTCGGCCAAACAGGTTGCCGCGATTCACTTGGGCTCCTTGGTGCCGGCGCGGGCCTGCGCCTTCTTCAAGTACGCACGGAAATTAGCAGCCGCCTCGTCGGCGTCGATAAAGCGGCCGTACATCGCCACGCCCTCCATCGTCCCGTTCCACCGGTTGCCGCTGCCACCCAGCCAGTGGTGACCGCCCAGGACGAACCAGCCCCAGGGCCATCCAAGCTCACCCGTGATGCGGTCGGTCTGATAGACCTTCTGCCCGTCCATGTAGCATACCAGCACGCCGGGCTTGTAGCTGACGATCAGGTGGTGGGGGTTGGTGTCCTTGAGCGTGGCGAACTCGATCATCGGGGCGTGGCCATAGAAGCCGTACGCGGTGCCCTTGCGGCCGCCCTTCTCGGCGCCGGACTTCCCGTGGTTGCCGATCTCGGGCTTGTTATGGTCGTTGAGCCAGTCATCCTCCGTCTTGATGCTCACCAGCAGCTTCTCAGCCTGTTGCATGATCGCGAAGCACCAAACATGCGGGCGGTGAGCGCCGTAGCAGACCATGTTGGGCGGAATCTCCAAGGCCTGTTGCGCCAGGTCGCCGCTCTGGAAGACGCACTCGAAGCTGAACGTGCTCTTGAGCGTGGCCTCTCCAGCGTCGCCATAGCCGGCGCGGGCGTCGATACGCACGGAGGTCCGCATGGCGCCCCTGGCCGGCCCCAGCTCCATGCGACCAAGGTTGTCGAACCCGCCCTTGGGCCCGTCTCGGAAGATATCGCAGGGGCGAATGCTCTTGTTGTTGGGGTCGAAGAAGGCGTTGAAACTGCCCGTGTCGCCCCACATCCAGAACAGCCCGTCGCGGTTGGACGGCCAGTCGGGGATCGAGACCTTGAGATTCGCGTCTCTCAGTGCGTTGGGTATCGCCGCCAAGTCCGTCACGCCCTTGAGCGTCAGCGTTTCGTCGCCTTTGATCGGTTCGGCCAGTTCGACGGTCATTTCCCGGCCGCCCGCGCGCAGCTTCCAGGAGTTCACCTTGGTCTTGCCCAGCGTCACCTGGGCATCCTTGGCCTGCACCGGCTCGTTGAACTGCACCAGCAGGTGCGTGGCGTCCACATAGCCGATCGCCGCTGTTGGAGCCTGCCGCGGCAGGACCGTGATGTCGGCGGTGTAGAGTCCCTGGTCGGGCTTGGTGAGGTGCTCCTGGAGCGGCTTGGCCCATGGGGCCTTTTCGGCGATGATCTTGTAGCGGCCGTCCTTGGCATAGGTGTGCTTGACGGTGCGCCCGGTTACGCGCGGTGAGCCGTCACCGAAGTCCCACGTGAATTCGCCATGAATACGGGCGTCGTCAATCTCGATCGTCAGCGGCGCCTTGCCGCGATAGTAGCCCAGCGAATACTGCGCGGGCTGCTTCTCCCAGAACCCCACGGGCCGCTCGAAAGTGCCGGCGACATTGGCGGTGACGTCCACACTGGACCTGATGCCATGGTGCGCGGCGCGGACCACGTCGAACAGGACGATATCGCTGGAGACGGGGCTGAGCTTCTTATCCGGCTCGGGTGGCTCGGCGTAGTTGTTGCGGGCCAACACGACCCATCCGACGCTGTCAACCGACCACGCCGGCTGATCGAAGAGGGCCTGCCCGGCCCCAAGCTCCGCGGCCACGTTGATGGCCCGCTTGAGCATGAACGGGTCCAGCCGGTAGCCCGACGGCGCGAAGTCCTGGGGCGGGATGCCGATCAGCAGCAGCGAGCCGTCCCGGCCGGTGTTGGCGAAGGTCGTGCCGTCGCAGGAGATTGCCAGCGGGTCCTTGCCGAGCACGTACCACTGTGGCACGGCGAACAGGTCGCCCGTGCCGCGGGCCATCGGGTAGACGCACGCGTACATGCCCGAATCGCCACCGCTAACAAGGCAGCGGCCGAAGCTCGGCGTGGCGTCCTGGCTGAGCGTGAACCACGGTATCGCGTGATCGAACTCGACGACAAGCTGGTCTTGCTTGCTCTTGAGGTTGACACGGCGCAGGGCGGACTTGCTCTTGGCGTCGAGGTAGTAAACCCACGCCCCGCCGTCGCCGGCGGGCCACTGCACCCACAGGGCGTCATCGGCCAGCTCGCGTTCGTTGGCGCCGTCGGTGTCAATGACCGCCAGTGTGCCGCCTGGCTTGATGTACGCGACCTCGTAGCCGAAGGGGCTCAGGCAGGCGCTGATGATCCTGTCGTCGCACTTGGTCAAGACCTTGCTGCCGATGGGTTTGCCTGCCTTGAGCTCGTGGCGGACGAGCTCCCGGGCTTTCTTGGCGGCCGGCTTTGCGTCGGGGGCAGTCGCGTTGACCTGACGGATCGTGATGACGAGGCCGTCGAGGTCGGGGGGCGGGCCGCCCTGGGCCAAGGCTGCGGCGGCGGCAGCGGACAATGCAGCAGCCACGACTGCGAGTCGAGCGAGATGTGACCTCATCGGATGGTTCCTTTCAGCCGGAATCCGCCGCAGGTGACGCAGGAGGAAAAGCAACTGCTACTCCTACAACGCTACAAGGGTTTCCATTGAGCCGGGGTTTCCCATATGACCTTTGCCGGCGACCACCGCGGGCGTCTCTTGGCTGATTGTCCCCTCGATAGGCGATTCTGCAAGCTTCTTCCGGGACCCTTCTGAACCTAGCCGGCAACGCCCTGCGCAAGCTCAGCCCGTGTTTCCATCAGTTGGCGAGCACAGTCAAGGAAGCCTTCGCACCAGTCGGCGATGGCTCGGGCCTCGTGATCAATCCGCTGGACTGACGGCTAGGAGAATACCGAACAAGGAACGGCGAAGGCCGAAGTGCGCCGGAGGCGAGTGAAGAAAACTGGCTTGCCAAGGCGAAGTTCGCCGCGTATGTGCCGGGAGCAAGGGCCCGGCTTCGTCCCGAAAGGTCGGGACTATGCCGCGGCAGTCTTCGTCCGCCGCTGAGCGGCGAACGAAGACTGGTGGAGCCGAGGGGACTCGCACCCCTGACCTGCTGATTGCTAACCAACTGCCCGAAAAACCCTAAGCCGCGCAAGAACAAAGGCTTAGACGCCCCGCCCAAGGGTCCTTCGGCACATTTGCAGCGCACCGAAAACAGGGCCGCAAACACGTCTGAAACCTGCCCTGAGCGCAGTTTACCCGCCGTGGAGGGCCCCAGCGTGCGTATGGCGTTGTGCGTTCGAGGCTTGCCGCCGGCGGGGCCAACCTCGAAGTCGCCGCAGCGCAGGGCAACATGACCAATCTGGATGACTTCAGGCTCATCGGCGCGAAGGATTCCCTCGTGCCGGCCCTGCCGGGGCGCCGTTACTCCAGGTCGGCGTCGAAGTGTGCCCGCAGGTCCTTGGGCAGGGGCGGGACGTCCATGGGTTGGCCGCCCGCGCGGAGGCTGGCGGCTGCCCGGCACCCGGCGGCGACGCTGAACCTTGCGGCCACGGGCGAGGTGGCGACCTTGCCGCCCTCGCGGACGTAGCGGACAAACTCGGCGACGATCCGCGGGTCAGAGCCGCCGTGGCTGCCGTCGACGGACGGGAACCGGAACACCTCGTCGCCGTCGGGGTTGTAGTACTCCTTCCTGTTCCACAACCGCACGCAGGTCTCCGGGCCGGGCACGTCGCCGAAGTTTTCGATGCGGCCCTCGGTGCCGATGATGGTGTAGTTCCGCCAGCCGTCGGGCGTGTAATGGCACTGCTGGTACGAGGCGAAGACGCCGTTATCGAGGCGCATGAGTATCATGCTGACGTCCTCGACGTCGATAATGGGGTTGAGTCCTTTCTGAGAAAGCGGCGGCCAGTTTTTCAGATGCCAGGAGGCGTCGCCGGGCTCGTCGGGCGGGTGGCGGTCGGTAATCTGGTCGTACAGGGTCAGGCCGCCGAGGGCCGTCACTCTCTTCGAGTACCCCCCGCACAGCCAGTGCAGGATGTCGATGTCGTGGGCGCCCTTCTGGAGGAGGAGGCTGGTCGATTTGCTTCGCTCGGCGTGCCAGTCCTTGAAGTAGGCGTCGCCGCCGTAGCAGACGAAGTGTCGGCACCAGCCGACCTTCACCTCGCCGATGGCGCCGGCGTCGATGAGTTCCCTCATCTTCCGCACGACCGGGAAGTGCCGCATGTTGTGCCCGAGGTACAGCCGGACGCCGGCTTGGCGTGCGGCCTGGAGGATGCGGTCGCATCCGTCGATGGTGATGGCCATCGGCTTTTCGAGGTACACGTGCTTGCCGGCCTCAAGGGCCGCCACCGCGTGTTCCTCGTGCAGGTAGTCCGGCGTGGTGACGAAGACCGCCGCGATGTCGTCGCGGGAAAGGACATCGCGGTAGTCGTTGGTGATGAATGTGTCGGGTCCGAAGCGTTCCTTGAACTGCTTGAGCGCCTCGGGCCGGACGTCGGCGCCGGCGACGACGCGTACGCCCTGGTCCGGCTTGTGCGCCTGCCGCGCCAGGCCGCCGCGCCCGCCCGCCCCGATGACGCCGATGCGGAGTTCATCGGTGGTTGCCATCTGCCGGTTCCTTCTGCTCGCGTTTCCGCGAGGCACTTTGCCCGGTGGGTGCAATCCGGGCGAGCGAATTCCGGGTTTTATCGGGCGGGGCAACGACTTTCTTGCACGGACTCGTTCCGCGACACCGCCGGCGTTCAGAACGGCAATATCGGCGCGGGGATCGACGGCAGTTTCCGGGGGATGGGCAGGTCGGGCGTCTTCTCGTTGTCCTTCTTTGAGCGGTCCCTTTTGGGACTGCCCGGTCGCCCCGGCGACGAGCGGGGTTTCTCGATACCCAGTTTGATGAGCATTTCCTTCTGGCGGTCCTCGGCGGCCTCGACCTCTGCCTCGAAGTTGAACCGGGGTCGGAAGCGACCCGTCATCCGCGCCCAGACCTCGCGTGTTCGTTTCCAAGAACGGAGGGTCTGTCGTCAGGAGTTTCCCCAAAAAGCATAGGGCATTTGGCGGAAGTGCGCGCCGGGTAAGGGGTTAGGATTCCGTGGACGTGTAAGGGGTGGTCCTCGCGTAAGAGGCGAAGCGGCCGCGCGGAGACTCAGGCCTTTTCAACAGACTGCTTGCTGCGGGTGCGTTGAAGGTCCAGCGCCGGCGCCCGCCGCTCCAGGAGCGAGAGGCTGATTTCAATTACTTCGCGCGCTTCGTCAGGCGACTGGGTTCCGACGCAGACCATGTCCTTGTCGCGGATCGTGGCCCAGGTGAACGCCAGCCCCGCCAGGGGCATGAGCCGCCCGGCCGCGAGCGGCTTGATGACAATGACGGGCCTCTTCGCGTTCCAGATGATGCGGTGGACCCAGTCCAGTTCGACCTGCATCAGGAAGCCGGCGGCGTTGTAAATCTGGACATAGGTGGCTACGTCCAGGCCCATCTCATCGGCGTAGGGAACGGTTTCCGGCATGTGGGTCGAGAGGCCTGGAATCATGCCGCGATCCCGGATCATCGTGCAGACGCGGTCCATCCTGCGGATGGTGCGGGTCGTGCGGTCGAGGAGGGCGTCGGTCGTCTGCTGATGCGGCAGGCAGAAGGTTGCGCCGGTCGCGGCCTGGGCGTCGAGGATGCGGGCGTTCTCGCCGGCGGCCTCGGGTCCGTCGGCGACACTGAGCGTCGGCAGGGCGAGGGTGATACACCTGCGGCCGGTCCGGTCCTCGGCCATGGCGATGGCCTTCATAAGTTTCTCGTCGGGCCGCGTGCCCACCATGCCGTCGACGCCCGCGCTCAGGAACACCTCGATAATCGGGGCGATCCGCTCGGCCGTCATGTATTCGTTGATGAAGCGGTCCTTCGCCTGGCTCGTATGCGAGAAGCCCAGGAACCAGTTGATGCCGATGAGCAGTCGCGCCACCGACACCCCTTCGATGCTCGTCCTCGGGAACTCCTCCACGCGGGTTCCTTGCCTTCGGCGAATCCGCGACCTGACGAAGCGACGGCGTTATAGGCGCGCCGCCACCTTCCTGATACACTTATCGGCCTGGATTGCGGGGTAGCCGCACGAATCGTCAAGGAGACCCATTGATGGCAGAGCGCATCGTCTTTGAGGGCAAAGGGGAACTTGAAGTCGAGACCTTCGAGCCGCCGGCCATCGGCCAGGGGCAGGTCGCCGTCCGGTCGCTCTACAGCCTCATCAGCACCGGCACGGAAACCATCGTCCTGAACCGCCTGTTCGAGGCAGGCTCCCACTGGGACCAATGGGTTGAGTATCCGTTCTATCCGGGGTATGCAACCATCGGCGAAGTGACCGAGGTCGGGCCGGGCGTCGACGGGCTCAAGGCTGGCCAGCGCGTCGCCATGCGCACCGGCCACGCCTCGCATCATGTCGTCGAGGCTGGCGTGTGCTTTACCATACCGACTTCGGTGGACCCGAAGGACGCGACGTGGTTCGCCCTGGCTAAGATTGCGTTCATGGGCGCCAAGGCGGCGCGCTATCACCTGGGCGACCGCGTGCTCGTCATCGGCGCGGGGCCGGTGGGCCAGATGTCCGTCCGCTGGGCCAACGCCGCGGGCTGCGAAACCATCACCGTCGTGGACATGATTGAGAGGCGCCTCGAGATGGCCCAGCGCGGGGGCGCGACGCACGTCATTGCCAGGCCGGTGGCCGAGGCGGCTGAGGAGATCCTCGCGGCCAACGGCGGCCAGCCGCCCGAGGTGGTGGTGGATACGACGGGCAACGCGGCCGTCTTTGCCGACGCGCTCGGCGTCGCGGCTCCGCGCGGCCGGGTCATCGTCCTCGGCGACACGGGCAGACCGAGCCAGCAGCACCTGACGTCGGACGTCATCGTCAAGGGCCTTCACATCGTCGGCGCGCATGATTCGCACAGGGACGCGCCGTGGTCGGACGAGCGGATCTACGGCCTGTTCTTTTCGCTCGTCGAGACGGGGCGATTCGACCTCGGTGGCCTAATCACGCACACGTTCCGGCCAGCGGACGCCAAAGAGGCCTATGCGACGGCCGACCGGAAGCGCGCCGAAACGATGGGCCTCCTGTTCGACTGGATGGCGGCCTGAGGGTTAGTCCTGGGCCGCTTCGGGCCGGAGGCGGAGGTGCAGGTCGCGCAACTGCCGCTCGTCCACCGGGCTCGGGGCGCCCGTCATCAGGCACTGGGCGCGCTGGGTCTTCGGGAAAGCGATCACCTGGCGGATGCTCGGCTCGTCCAAAAGGAGCCGCACGAAGCGGTCGAGACCCAGGGCGATGCCGCCGTGCGGCGGGGCGCCGTAGCGAAGCGCCTCCAGGAGAAATCCGAACTTGGCCTCCGCCTCCTCCTTGCTGATGCCGAGCATCCGGAAGACGCGCTGCTGAACGTCGGGGCGGTGGATACGGATGCTTCCGCCGCCGAGTTCCACACCATTGAGAACCAGGTCGTAGGAGCGGGCGCGGACCGAAAGCGGCTCGGTTTCCAGGCGGTCCAGGTCCGCCGGCCGGGGGCTGGTGAACGGGTGGTGGATGGCCACGTGCCGCTTCTCCTGGACGTCATACTCGAAGAGCGGGAAGTCCGTGACCCAGCAGAGGTCCAGTTTGCCCTCCGGCACGAGGCCGAGGCGATGGCCGAGATGGACGCGCAGGGCCCCGAGGCTGGCGGCGACGACGGCCGGCTGGTCGGCGACAAAAAGGAGCAGGTCGCCCGGCTCGGCGGAGAACGTTTCTTTCATTGCCGCCAACTGGTCGGCGGAGAAGAACTTGGCGATGGGTCCGGCGAGGCCTTCCGGTTCGACGCGCATCCACGCCAGCCCTTTGGCGCCGAAGTCGGAGGCGAAGGCGGTCAGATTGTCGATGTCCTTGCGCGAGAGTCCCGGCGCGCCGGGACCTCCGGGCACTTTCAGGCCGCGCACGTGTCCGCCCGCTTCGGCCGCCTCGCGAAAGATACGGAACTCGCTTTGCTGTGCAACCTCGGCCACGTCCCCGAGTTTCATCTCGAACCGCCGGTCCGGCTTGTCTGAGCCGTAATCGCGCATCGCTTCGGCAAAGGAGAGGCGAGGGAACGGCGTGGGAACCTCGACACCTTTGACGGCCTTGGCAACGGCCGCCACCACCCGTTCCGTGACAGCCAGCACGTCGTCCTCTTCGACGAACGCCATCTCGAGGTCCAACTGGGTGAACTCGGGCTGGCGGTCGGCCCGCAGGTCCTCGTCCCGCAGGCATCGGGCGATCTGGTAGTAGCGGTCGTAGCCGGCGATCATGAGGATCTGTTTGAAGAGTTGCGGCGACTGGGGCAGGGCATAGAAGCGGCCGGGGTTGATGCGGCTGGGGACGAGGAAGTCGCGGGCTCCCTCGGGCGTGGACTTGGTCAGGAACGGTGTCTCGACCTCGACGAACCCTTCGGCTTCGAGCGTTCCACGTATCGTCTTGATGATTTCGTGGCGCACGAGGAGGTTTTTCTGCATCCGGGGGCGCCTGAGGTCGAGGTACCGGTAGCGGAGGCGGACGTCTTCGCCCGCCTCGCAGTCATCGGTGACCTCGATTGGCGGGGCGTCGCTCTCGGCCAGGATCTCGGCGCGGGTGATGCGGACTTCGATCTCGCCGGTCGCAATTTTCGGATTAACCATGTCTTCGGGCCGCGCAGCCACTTTACCCTCGATTCCCAGGACGTACTGGCTACGCGCCTTCTTGGCGAGGGCGTGGGCCTCGGGGCTTGTCTGGGGGTTGAAGACGCACTGCGTCGTGCCGTAGCGGTCGCGCAGATCGATGAAGATGAGGCCGCCGTGGTCGCGGCCGGACTCGACCCATCCGGCCAAGCGGACGGTTTGGCCGGCGTGGTCCCGCCTTAATTCGCCGCACGTGTGGGTGCGATATGCCGTCCGCATCTTTCTCCTCGCGCTGCGCCTCATTTACCGGTTGGGCATTATAGCGCACCGCCGGGTGCGAACAAGCCAATTTGACCGCGTGCCGGACGGATGGTTGCGGGGTAGCCCCGGCGCGCCTATAATGCCGCGACGCGTTTACATGGAAAGCGCCGGGCATGACCGATCAGCCGCAGATTCTCAAGCGCGAGCGCCTGTTCAGCGGGCGCAAACTGGCGCTGGAGGTCCACCACATCCGCGACGCTTCCGGCCGCGAGACCACCCGCGAGGTGATCCGGCACGGCGGGAGCGTGGCGATCCTCGCGTTTCCGGAGCCGGGCCGCGTGCTGCTTGAGAAGAACTGGCGCTACGCGCTGGAGCGCGAGGTGCTGGAACTGCCGGCGGGAACGCTTGAGGAGGGTGAGGAGCCCGAGGCCTGCGCGCGGCGGGAACTGGCGGAGGAAACCGGCTTTCATCCCGGCCGCCTGGAGCCGCTCCTTGTGATTCACCCCAGTCCCGGCGTCCTGTCGGAGCGCCTCCAGATTTTTGTGGCGGAGGACCTGCGCCCCGGCGAGCCGCAGCGCGAGGCCGGCGAGCAGATTGAGAACCTCATCCTGCCGGTCGAGGAGGCGCTGGCGATGATCCGCGATGGGCGGATCACGGACGCCAAGACGGTGGCAGCGCTGCTTTTCTGGGACCACCTGCGCAGGGGAAACGGCTGATGGCATGGCGCGAGACCTGGAACGAGCCGCCGCCTCCGGGGGGTGCGAGAGGTTTCTTCAGCCGACAGCCGCGCCGATGGTCAGCGATCAGCATCCTTGTGCTCGTGACGGTGGCGGTCTATGTCCTGGACTGGGCCACGGGACACAAAATTATCGCGCCGCTGGGGGCTTTGAGCGTCAACAGCCTTGTAAGGCTCCAACTATGGCGTCTGGTAACGTACCAGTTCCTTCATGGTGGATTTTGGCATATTGCTATCAATATGCTCATTCTATGGATGCTTGGGAGGCACATTGAACAGGGGCTCGGGAGGAAGCGGTTTTGTTACCTGTATCTTTTGAGCGGCGTGGTGGGCGGTCTTTGCCAGGTGGCGTTCAACGTCCTGATGACGCGCTGGTATGGTCCGGCGGCCCTGGACCACGCGACCGTCGGGGCATCCGGCAGCGTGATGGGCGTCCTGATGGCGTTCGCGGTTCTGCATCCTCGTCAGGAACTTTATGTTTTAATTTTCTTCTTCCCGCTCCGGGTTGAAGCCCGCTGGTTTGCCCTCGGGTACTTCATCCTCGAGTCGGTGTATGCCTGGCAGGCCCTGACCCTGGGCTTGGTGGACAATGTTGCCCACGCCGCGCACTTGGGCGGCCTGGTGGTCGGTTTCATCTGGATGAAGTTCGGCGATCGCGTCGCCGCCTGGTGGCGGTATCACAGGGGTCCGGCCCGGAGCCAACATACCTCACAGAGCCGGCGGCGCGAAGAGGCGGACCACACCGAAGTGGACCGCATCCTCCGCAAGATCCACGAGCAGGGAATCGACAGCCTCACCCAGCGCGAAAAGATGTTCCTCCAGGAAACGTCGCGCAAACATCGTCAATGAACCCGACCCATTCCGCCTCTCCGCCGAAGAACCCTTGCAGCCACCCCCATGCAGGCTTACACTTTACCGGATAGTCGGCGAATGCACGGGAGGCAGGCATGGCGAAACGCAAGACCGCACGCCGTGGCCGCAGGAAGTCAGCCGGCCCCGCCGTGGACTTGGCCTACGCGCGGCACGTGCTGGAAGCCGAGGCCGAGGCGCTCCGCAGCATGGTGGGCCGGCTGGGCGACGCCTTCCAGCAGGCCGCACAGATGCTCTACGCCTGCAAGGGGAACGTCGTCACGAGCGGGATCGGCAAGGCGGGCATCATCGCCCGGAAGGTTTCCGCAACGCTCGCCAGCACCGGCACGCCGAGCCATTTTCTCCATGCTGCCGAAGCGGTGCACGGTGACCTGGGCCGCGTCGGACCGAAGGACGTTGTCCTGATCCTTTCCTACGGCGGCGAGACGGCCGAAGTGACCCGCCTGCTCGGGCAACTGGAGAAGATGAAGGTTCCGGTGATTGCGATGACCGGCAACCGGGAGTCCACGCTGGCCCGCAAGGCGAAGGCGATGCTCTGGATGGGTGAGATCGACGAGGTCTGCCCGATGGGCCTCGCGCCCAGCGCGACGACGACGGCGATGCTCGCCCTGGGCGACGCTCTGGCGCTGACGGTTCTCAAGATGCACCAGCAGGACGGCCGCTTCAGCCGAGAAGAGTTTGCCCTGTATCACCCGGGCGGGAGCCTGGGGCAGCGGCTCCTGATGGTCGAGACGGTCATGCGCCGGGGAAAGGACCTCCCTGCCGTCCGCGACAACCTCTCGGTGCGCGAGGCGATGGCCAAACTGCAGGACATGCGACGCCGTAGCGGCGCCATCGTGCTCACCGACGCGCAGGGGAAACTCTCCGGTATCTTCACCGACGCGGACCTGCGTCGGTTGCTGGAGGCGGGGTGCGACGACGCCCTTGACCGGCCCATCCGCGAGGTCATGACGCGGAATCCCAAGTGTATTCTTGTGAGCGACTCCGCCGCCGAGGCCATCCAACTGATTAACCGATTTTTCATCGAGGAAATTCCCGTCGTCGATACCGAAGGCCGCCTCGTCGGGCTCGTCGATGTCCAGGACCTCTTTGCCGAAGGAATCGGCCTCTAGTACTACTACGCTGTGTTCTTCAACGCAGAGGACGCAGAGAACGCAGAGAACAGATGTCATAAAGTTAAGATGAAAACAAAACCGCGTGAGGTCGGGGCTGCGGAAAAGCGCCCGGCCTAGGCCGGAGTGCACCGGGATTTGTAATGGAGCAAGATAGATTCAACGCAGAGACGGCAGAGATGGGTAAAGAATTGAACCGGATTACGGAAGCGGTCATCGGGGCTGCGATGGCAGTTCATCGCAGCACTGGGGCCGGGCTTGCTCGAGTCCGCGTATGAAGCGTGCCTGGTCCATGAACTCGCTCAGCGAGGCGTAAAGGTCGAGCGCCAGAAAGCGATGCCGGTCAAGTACGCCGGCGTGAACCTGGATTGCGGATACCGGCTGGACCTGCTCGTGGAGGGATGTGTGCCTGTGGAACTGAAGGCCGTGGACCGCATCGAACGCATCCATGAGGTCCAGTTGCTTTCGTACCTCCGGCTGTCGGGGTGCGCGGTCGGGCTGCTGATCAATTTCAACGTGCGGGTTTTGAAGGATGGGATTCGCCGCGTCGTTAACCATTTTAAGGAGTAGTTGCTCTGCGGTCTCTGCGCTCTCTGCGTTGAGATAACGTTGTAGAATTAGGAGCGGCGGATGCTCGATAGCATCGACCTATTGGTGCTGGACGTGGACGGCGTCCTGACCGACGGGCGGATCGTTTACGGCCCGCGCGGCGGCGAGATTAAACGATTCAGCGTCCGGGACGGCCAGGGGGTCAAGTACTGGCTGCGCGCGGGTCACCAGGCCGCCATCGTGTCGGGCCGGGCCTCGGCCGCCGTGCGTCGGCGGGCCGAGGAAATAGGCGTCCAGGCCGTCTATGAAGACGCCAAGGACAAACTGCCGGTGTTCGAGAAGGTGCTGAAGCGGTTCCGGCGGACGCCCGAGCGAGTCTGTTACGTCGGCGACGACCTGCCGGATCTGCCCGTCATGGCGCGGGTGGGCTTTGCCGTAGCCCCTGCGGACGCGGTGGCGGAGGTGCGGCGTGCGGCCCACTATGTGGCCGAGCACCAGGGCGGGGCGGGGGCCGTCCGCGAGACGGTCGAGTTGATTCTGAAGTACCAGGGCCGGTGGGCCGACGTATGCCGCCGTTACGACCAGCGGCTGCCGCCGGACCTGTCGCCCGCCCGCAACCCGTGGAGGACGCGGCCATGACCTTCCGACGCGTCATGCTTGTTCTGCTCCCGCTGCTGGGGGCGATCTTCGTCTTCATGGCCTTCCGGTACTGGTACCGCTGGATGGATGCCTCCTGGTCCGTCGAGGGCGTCGGGACAGAGCGGCAGAGGCTTGAAGAGCCCGAAGACCGCGAAGGTCTCGACGTGGGCGACGGGCTGAGGATCGAGGTCACCACCAATCTGCACATCGTTCGCAAGGACCGACAGGGCCGACCGGAGATGGCTTTCCTGGCCGACCGGGTCGAAGAGCGCGAAGGGAACATCGCCGACATCACCCGCCCGCGCATCCAGTTTTACACGCGACAGGGCGAGGTGATGACTCTGGTGGCCGACCAGGCTCAGGTCGTCACGACAGGTCCCCTGACGGACGTCGAGCACATCAAGTCGGGGCGGATGTGGGGGAACGTCGTCTTGTCACACGACAGCGGTTCGCGGGACGATCCGACGGACGATCTCTTGGTCGGCGTGGAAGACCTTCAATTCAGCAACAAAGGATACGAACTGACGACCGACGGGCCGGTGATCCTTGTCGCACCTGAGATGCTTCTGACCGCCCGAAAGATGCGGATGGTGCTCGACCGAGAGACTCGCCGCATCAACACACTCACCCTCCTGGAGGACATTCTCATTTCGATGGAGGCTGGCCGGCGCCTTCAAATCGGGTTGGGGCCGGTCGCCGAATCGGAGGCGGTGGAAGAACCGGCGGAGGTCCCCCCCCCGCCGCCGAAGCCCGCGTCGGCCGACCGAGCGCCGGCGGGTCCCGGGAAAGCGCCCGAAGATGAGGAGGACGGCGGCAGCCTCTGGCGCATCGATCTCGGCGGCAACGTGGACGCTTGGCAGATGGAGCAACGGTTGCGCTGCGATCGGGTGGCCCTTTACAACGAAGCCGGACGTTCGCGGACGCCGTCCGGCGCGGCCAGCCCCGGTGGGGCATCGCCGAACGCCGCCGATTTGCCGGCGGTGCCGCCTGAGGAGCAGCGCGCGCCCGAAGCGGATGCCGCGCCGCCGGCCGAACCGCCTGAGACCGAAGCGCCGCCGTATCTGCGTCCGGGTGCCCTCCCGCCGCTGACCGTCGTCGCGGACGGCCCGCTCATTATCACGCCGGTCGGGCCGGAAGAGCAAAAGGCCCTCGGAGACAAACGGTATGAAATGACCGCCACGGGCAAACCCGTCACCGTCGAGGACGCGCGAACCCGCATCGTCGGCGCCGAGGTGAACTATAACCTGAAAACGGGCGCCGGCCGTGTGGTCGGCGAGGACGCGCCGATCCTGCTCGAACAGCCGGGTCGGATGCGTCTGACGGGCGGCCGCCTGGACTTCAATCGCAGCCTCGGCACGGCTGAGGTGCGCGGCAAGGGCGAACTGTATGCCCTGGTCGCCACGCGGAGCCTGACGGGCGCACCCTCGGGCGATTCTGCGGAAGCGGCGGCGCCGGAAGCGGGAAAGCCAAGCACGCTCGACGCCTCGTGGGAGCGCGGGATGCGCCTTGCGTTTTACCGCCTGCCGACCGGCGAGGAAAGCGGCATGGGCGAAATCCGACAGGCCGCCTTCAGCGGCAATGCCGTCGTCGTGCAGAAAGACGGGCGCCTGGAAGGCGACGAACTCGTTATTGACTTCTTCCCCGCCCGGAAAGGCAGCGGCCAGGCCATCAAGCGCCTCGTCGGCCACGGGGGCGTCGTTGTGAAGAACGAACGCGGGGCCGCCGCGGCCGGCCGGCCCGAAACCGTCGGCGACATCACCTGTGAGGACCTGGACATCACTTTCGCGCGAACCGATTCCGGCGGCACCGACCCGAAGGAACTGAAGGCGTCGGGGCGCGTCGCCATTAACGACCCGAAAGGCAAGATCCGCGCCGAGGACCTCACGGTGACGTTCGCGCGGACTGACGAGGGGAGCCTCGAGGCCGACTTCCTGGACGCCTACGGGAACGTCCTCATCGAGCGCGGCGATCTGGAGGCCGAGGGCGACCACGTCAAGCGCGACCTGGGCAAAGGCGTAATGCTTCTTGAAGGCAAACCGGCCATGGCGGCGCGCGGCGGGTCGCGCATCATCGGACCTCGCATCGAGTTCCGCCAGGCCGAGGGGAAGGCTACGGTGAATGGTGCGGGCCGGTTGGAGATTCCGGCGACGACGGACTTGCGCGGCCAGCCGCTACGCAGCCCCGTGCCACTCCACATCGACTGGAGCCGCCGCATGTCCTTCGAGGACAAGCGCAATTTCGCCTTCTTCGACGGCGACGTTCACACGAAGATGGCGGACAGCGAACTTTCCTGCCGTCAGATGTGGGTCCACTTCAAAGACCTGCCGCAGAAGGAGGGTGAAGCGAGCGACGGGTCGGCCGGAAAAACGCGCGCCGGCGACGAACTCGGGACGGAGGGCCTCCTGGGCCGAAAGGGCGTCCAGCGCATCCTCGCCGACAAAGACGTCTCTGCCGTCGAACGTCGACTTGATGAGGACGGGACGGTCCGGTACCAGATGGAAATGGTCGGCGACAACCTGACCTACCTCGAGGAAAACCGGAAAGCGTACATCAGCAGCCCGGGACGGCTGCGCATCCTTTCTCGTGAAGACTCCGGCGCGGGCGATTCGGCGGGCAAAGGGCTTGTCCCCGAAGACGTGGCAGCCGCCTGGGACGCAGGGGTCCCCGACGGGTACGCGCGGACCGAGGTCGCCTGGGCCGAAGCGATGGCCTACGACGGGAAGGCCGACCGGGCCTACTTCAAAGGGAACGTCGAGACGACCCACGTGGGGCGCGCCGCACCCGGCGGCGGGGGCTCTTCGCGGCGCGAGCCCACCACCACGCGCATCGAAAGCGACGACCTCCAGATCGTCTTCAGCGAACAGGCGGCGGCTGAAACGACCGCCTCGCCCACGCAGGAACAGGCGCCGCGCGAAGAGCGCATGAACGTCGAGAAGTTGATGGCCGACGGCGGCGTCAAGATCTGGGTGGACGACCGTCGCGGCACAGGGCGGCGATTAATATACACCCGCGAGCCGCAGCGCATTCGCCTGTACCGGGGGGCGGACCAATGGGCGCATCTCTGGCAGGCGAGCGAGCGCGAACAAAAATTCGGCGAAGTCGTCGCCGGCGTCATCACCTATTGGCCCGCGACCCAGCGCGTTGACCTGGTGGACCAGCGCGTTATCTCGGGAACGCCGGAATAGCAAAGGTAGAGGAGTTGCCGATGGACGCCCTTGAAGCCCTTCGGACTCGACGCTCATGCCGGCAGTTTACCGACCGGAACGTCCCGCGGAAACTCGTCGAGCAGGTCGTGGACGCGGGTCGCCTGGCCGCAACCGCGCGGAACGAGCAGCCGTGGGAGTTCGTCGTGGTCACCGACGCCGAAGCCCGACGCACGATCGCCGGGATGACCGATTACGGTCCATTCATCGCAGACGCTCCCGTCTGCATCGCGGTCCTGGCGAAAGATACGAAGTATTACCTGGAGGACGGGTCGGCGGCGGCGCAGAACATGCTGGTGGCGGCCCACGCCCTTGGGCTGGGGGCCTGCTGGGTCGCGGGCGATAAGAAGGCTTACGCGCCGAGGGTTGTCGAGTTGCTGGGCGCGCCGACCGGGATGCGCCTGGTTGCCCTGGCGGCGCTCGGCCGGCCGAAGGGGAAGTTACCGAACCCTGCCAAGCGACCCCTAGCCGAGGTCGTCCACTGGGAGAAGTATTAGGCGCTGCGTATTCCGCGGCCATAACTCCATCGCATTGTCTCACGCCCCATTTCAGTCTATAATCACCAGTAGGCAGCAATTTGTCCCCTGAGCCTTGAGTGGAGGCGCAAGATGGATGCGCGCAGCGGACTTGCACGTTGGTGGCCGGTCCTGGCGTCCGTTGTTTTGCCCCTCGTTCTTGTTCACGGCTCTTGCACGGCGGCACAGGAGCCCGCCGGCCAGGCAAAGAAGGTCCATCCGTGCAGCGGGGCAGGGCGATGGTTCCCGGCGGACGCCGAAAAATTGGGCCGCACGGTGGATGCCTTCCTTTCACTCCCTGAGCCAGCCGTGCCGCGCCAGCCAATCGCTCTCGTTTGCCCTCATGCCGGCTATCAGTACTGCGGCGCTGTGGCCGGCAAGGCCTACGCCACGTTGAAAGGATACCCGTATCGCCGGGTCATTCTGCTGGGCCCGAGCCACCAGGCGCAGGTCCGAGGCGCGAGCGTTCTTCGCGTCGAGGCATACAAAACGCCGCTCGGCTCGATTCGGGTGGACGCCGAGGCGCGGGATGCGCTGCTGGAGTGCTCCATCGTGACGGAGCAGCCGGCGGCCCACCAGAACGAACACTCGGTCGAGAATCAACTGCCGATGCTTCAGCGTGTCCTCAAGGACTTCAAGATGGTTGAGGTGCTGGTAGGTAACCTGAAGCCGGAAGAGCGGGCGACGCTGGCCGCCGCCGTCCGCGACCTCGTCAATGAAGAGACGCTGCTGGTCGTAAGTACGGACTTCTGCCATTTCGGCCCGCGTTTCGGGCACGTGCCGTTCCGCGAGCATGTGCGCGACAGCCTCAAGGCGCTGAACGACCGGGCGGTCGAAAAAATTGTCCAGGTGGACGTGGCTGGCTGGGACACGTTCCTCAGGGAAACCGGGGATACGATCTGCGGCCGGGACGCCGTCGGACTGCTGCTCGAAATCCTCGAGCCGTGGGACGACGTCCAGGGCAGGCGCGTCGCCTACAACACGAGCGGCGACGTGACCGGCGATTGGTCGAACTCGGTCACGTATGCGGCCGTCGTTTTCTGGCAGATGACGGGAGGCCTGACAAGGGCGGAGCAGCGGACGTTGCTGCGGCTGGCGCGCGACACGGTGGCATTTTATGTGAAGAACGGGAAAGCGCCGCAGGTTGACGAAGTGAAGTATGACCTGACGGCGGCGCTCAAGGCGCCCGGCGCGGCGTTCGTCACGCTCGAGAACAAGGGACGCCTGCGCGGCTGCATCGGCCACGTCGTCGCCGTCAAACCGCTTTACCTTTCCGTGATTGAGAACGCATGTCGCGCCTGTGAAGACCCGCGGTTCAAGGCCGACCCGGTGACCGAGGCGGAAGTGCCGCAACTTTCCATCGAGATTTCCTGCCTGACGCCGATGCGACGGCTCGCAGATCCGAAGGAAGTTCAGGTGGGCCGGGACGGCTTGATGATGGTGCGGGGCTGGCGGCGGGGGCTGCTCTTGCCGCAGGTCCCGACCGAGCAGGGATGGAACCGTGAAGAATTCCTGACCTACGCGTGCCGCAAGGCCGGCCTTCCGCCAGACGCCTGGAAAGAGCCGGAGACGCAAGTTTATCGTTTCGGCGCGCAGGTGTTCGGCGAAGGCGGCGAGGGAGAGTAGCGGTGCTTCGGGCGCCGCTTGCCGGGCGCTTGGCGCCCGCCGGAGGAACCGGATGGTCACGCGGCGCGGTTTTCTAACGCAGATGGGCACAGGCGCTTTGGCGGCGGCGGGCGCCGCGGCAGGGCTGTCCTGCGCCCGGGCCGAGGAGGAACCTTCCAAGCCCGGGAAGCAGCGATCCAGAGTCATTGTCATTCGGCACGACTCGCTTACCGGAGAAGGGGAGGGCCCCGCACCGGGGCGCGTGCGCGAACTCCTGGACGAAGCGGCCCGCGCGCTGGCCGACGAGGCGAAACCCGCCGACGCCTGGGCCCGGTGGTTCAAGCCGGACGACCGCGTCGGCGTCAAGGTCAACTGTCTCGGCCTGGCGACGAGGCCCGCCGTCGCCCTCGCCCTGGCCCGGGCGTCGGGTGCCGCCGGGATGGCGCCCGAGCGCGTGATTCTTTGGGACCGGTCCGACCGGGAACTGAAGGCCGCCGGGTACGAGTTGCGCCGGGACGGCAAAGGGGTGCAATGTTACGGCACGGACGCGCTGGCGTCGCGCGGCACCAGCGGGTATGCCGGCCGGATTGCCACAAGCGGCCAAATCGGAAGCCTTTACAGCCGCATCGTCACCGACGAGACGACCGCTCTCGCCAGCGCCTCCGTCCTCAAGGACCACAACCTGGCGGGCCTTACGTGTTCGCTCAAAAACTTTTACGGGGCCATCCATAATCCGAACAAGTACCACGAGAACGGGTGCGATCCGTTTATTGCCGACGTGTGTGCGCATCCGCACATTCGAAGCCGGCTGCGGCTGGCGGTGTGTGATGCGACACGCCCACAGTATCACGGGGGGCCGCCCATCCGGCCGAGGTGGCAGTGGGCATACGGCGGAATCCTCCTGGCCACGGATCCCGTGGCGCTGGACCGCGTGGCGCTGGAGATCCTCGAGCGGAAACGCGCAGCAGCGGGGATGAAACCCCTGGCCGCCGAGAAGCGCCCTGTGCGTTACCTCAAGAGCGCTCAGGCACGCGGCCTGGGCGTCGCGGACCTTGAGCGCATTGAGATAGTGAGCATCGGAAAACCATGGCTCGATGTCGGATAAGCGCGGCAGACGGCGAATCGCGGCGACAGTTTCTAAAAGCGCTGGGCGCGGGGGCGTGTGCAGCCTGCGCGGCCGGCGTCCTCGGGCGTGCGGCAGCGGGGCAGGAAGCAGAACGCCGGCTGCAGGTTGCCGTCCATGATGCCATGTGGTTCGAGCGTTTGGAGGACAAGGCCGTCCGGTGCACGCTCTGTCCGCGGGAATGCGTCGTCGCGGACGTCGAGCGGGGCTACTGCGGCGTCCGGGAGAACCGCGGCGGCGACTATAAAACCCTCGTTTACGGGAACCTGTGCAGCCTCAACGTGGACCCAATTGAGAAGAAGCCGCTTTTTCACTATCTGCCGGGGACGACGGCCCTCAGCATTGCGACCGCCGGCTGCAATATGGAGTGCAAGTTCTGCCAGAACTGGGAGATCAGCCAGTTCCGCCCCGAACAGGTTCCGAGCACGATTGTGCCGCCGGAGAACCTCGTACGGATTGCCCGGGCGCGGCATATCCCGACCATCGCCTACACCTACTCGGAGCCGGTCGTCTTCTACGAGTACATGCACGATACGGCCGCTGTCGGGCGGAAGATGGGCGTCGGCGGCGTCGCCATCTCGAACGGTTACATCTGCGAGCCGGCGCTGCGGAAACTTTGTGAGCACCTGACGGCCATCAAAATCGACCTCAAGGCATTCACCGAGACGTTTTACCGCGACATGTGCGCGGGGGAACTTGCGCCCGTGCTCCACACGCTCGAGGTGCTCGCCGACATCGGGATTCACACGGAGGTCGTCGTGCTGATTGTCCCGACGCTGAACGATTCGGCCAGGGAAGTGCGCGAGATGGCGGCGTGGCTCGTCGAGCACATGGGGCCGGACGTGCCGGTTCACTTTTCCAGGTTCCATCCGACGTATCGCGTGAAGAATCTGCCGCCCACGCCCGTCAAGACGCTCGAGCGCGCCCGCCGGGCCGCCATGGACGCCGGCCTCCACTATGTCTATATCGGAAACGTCTCCTTCCACGAGGCCGAAAGCACGTATTGCCCCTCGTGCGGCAAGAAGGTGATCGCCCGCGTCGGCTACCGCGTGGACACATCGGGCTTGAACGAGGGCGCTTGCGCTTCGTGCGGCCGGAGAATCCCCGGCGTCTGGACGCAGGAAGAGGCGCTCGCGTTCAAGCCGAAGGCGCAGGGGAAAGCATCGGGCGAGTCGTAGCCGCCGCGCCGACGAAGAGGCTTGAGAGCACCTTCATCGTTGCGACGACGAGGCACGTCCCGCTGATTCCCAATACCGGCACGAGCACCACGCCGGTCACGAGCGCTCCCGCGCACGCCCCGACGTGGTCTGCGGCATCGATGGCGCCGGCCACGCGCTCGGTGCTTGCCTGCTCACGGAGGGCAACGGCCGCAGCCAGCGGGAAAACCAGGCCGCCCAGCACGCCCGAAATGCCGACCAGAGCGAATGTCGCCACCTGGACGGGCCAGTCCGCCACCGATGCGCGCAGCACCGCAAGCACGAGGACCAACGCTGCCGCGAAAACCGTCACGGCCAAATCGAGCGCGAGAACCGTGCGAAGCCCCGGAGCCCGAGACCGCTCGCCCGGGCGCTCGCGGCCGGCGGCGCTCCGCAGGCGCCGGTTCATCAGCCAACTTCCCACAACCAAGCCGAACATGAAGATGCCGATGACCAGGCCGACCATGCTATACACGTAGCCGTAAAGCGTCTGGAAGGTGTAGAGAAGGACGATCTCGAGGGCCATGCTCGCAAAGCCGGTCGTGCCGACGGACCAGAGGAGGGCGGTCTGCCGCAGGCCGCGCCTTCCCCCCAGAAGACTCAGAGTCGCCGCCAGCACGGTCGCCCCCAAGATGACGGCGGTGACCCACTCGAACTTCAGGCGCAGCAGCGAGCCGAGGATGTCCGTCGGCCGCTCGGCGGGAGCCTCGGGTCCCGCATGAGCCGCTTTGCTCGTCGCCAGCCAGAGCCGCATGTGGTAAAGGGCGGCGGCGGGCTGCTCGTCGGTGTTGAAGTATTGCGGCATCCGGGCCTCGAGCGCCCTGCGGACTGCCGCGCGCTTCTCGGGGTCAAGAAGGTCCGATGCCCCCTCGAACCAGAGCGGCTTGAAGTATGGCGACTCGATTCGGCGGGAGCGGCAGCGTTCGGCCAGGGCCGCGCCGGTTTTCGCCAAGACGCCTTCGCGCTTGGCGGCAAAGATACGCATCGGATTCCCGAACGTCAGGAGCACGTCCGGGAAGACTTGTTCCAGAGGGAAAACGATGCTGCCGACATACGCGGCTACTTCGGGGCCCCAGTGGCCGACGGAAGCCGTGAGCGAAAAGGCCAGGACGCCGTCGTCGGACATGGCGCGCGCGAGTTCCGCGAAGAATTCCTCGGTATAAAGGCGGGCTTCGAGGGTCGAGGCGGGCTCCGGCGCAGCCAGAATCACCAGGTCGTATCGCTCGCCATCTCTTGCGGCGCGCTTCACGAACCGGCGCGCGTCGGCGTAGTGGATGTGGCCGCTGAGACGGCTCGCAGCGTCCGCGTCCGGCTCATCGAGATGCGCGAGGACCAATCGGACAAGGTCGCGGTCGAGGGTGACGACGTCAAGCCGGTCCGGCCGGTGGCGCAGAAGTTCCTTGGCCAGGCCCTCCAGTCCGCCGCCGAGAAGGAGCATCCGCCGCGGCGCGGGTTGCTCACAGGCCGCCAGGTGGGCCTCGATGGCGAGGTCGAAATGATTGGGCCACGTCGCGGCCACGGTCCCGTTCGTGTAGAGGCTGAATTGGTCGCCGAGCCGCCCCACGGCCAGGTTCTGATACTTCGAGTCCTCGGACCGGACGAGTTCGAGGCCGGGCGCGAACGTCTGCCAGCGCCACCGGACGGTCTTTACGTTCAGCCAATCGGTCACGCCCGAGAGGACAAGCGCGGCGTGCACGACCGCGCAGGCCAGGACGAGAAGCGCCGCGGGGCGCCATCGGGCATGGGTCGAGACGAGACCGGCCACTGCCGCTGCCAGAACGGCGCCGCCTCCCACCGCCATCGCAAACGCGTCGAGATGGACAACGAATACGAAGGAGAACAGGGCCCCACCGACGAGGGCGCCGGCGGACTCGGTCAGGTAAACCCAACCGACCGACCGGGCACGCTCGCTTGCGCTCGCCGCCGGCCGGGTGGGGGCAAGTGAACGACCGAGGATCGCGCTCGCCGCCGGAAAAGCCGATCCGATCCAGACGCTGATGGGGACCGTGGCCACCAAGGCGACCCAGACCATGTCGCCCAGGCCGACGTATTCGCCCGCGCCGACGCCAAGCAGCGGCCGCGCAAGGCGAAGGAAAACGATTGCCGCGGCCAGAAAGGGCGGCATGGCAAGCCCCGAGGCGGCGAAGAAAAGCCACGGTCGCCGCACACGCTTCAGACTGCGACCCGCCGCCTGTGCCCCGAAAGCCACCCCAGCGAGCCAGAAAGCCAGCACGAGGCCCCACGAAAGTTCCGACCCGAACAGGAGCACCTGGGCCTCGCGGAGCAGGGTGGCCTGGGCGCAGACGGCATAGGCGCCGAGGAAGAAGTAGAGTGCGATGACCGTCGTTCGCCGCACCATGCCGGCATCGTAAGGCGGTCCGACTGCGGTCGCAAGGGATAGCGCC
Source organism: Phycisphaerae bacterium (assembly GCA_035527275.1). Taxonomy (GTDB): domain Bacteria; phylum Planctomycetota; class Phycisphaerae; order FEN-1346; family FEN-1346; genus DATLBA01. Next base: position 3,970 of record DATLBA010000047.1, on the reverse strand, counting down.
TTTCACGGCGGGGCCGTTTGCCGTAGAATGGAGAACGATGAGACACTAGCGCCGGAAAGGAGGAGGCACTCATGGATCTGTTCGAGGCTATTGAAAAACGAGCAAGTGTGCGCGAATACGCGCCCGCCGAAGTCGGCGAAGCCGACCTGATGAAGATTCTGGACGCGGGGCGCCGAGCGCCATCCGGCGGAAACCGCCAGCCGCTCCAATATATTCTGCTCCGGGACGCGAAAACGCTCAAGGCATTGGAGCGCGTGCAGCGGTGCTTCGCGACGGCGGGGGCAGCCATCGGGATCATCGCCGACCCGAACGTGTCGCGGTGGTGGCTGGAGGACGCCGCGGCGGCGGCCGAGAACATGCTCTTGGCCATCACCGCTCTCGGCTACGCGTCCGTCTGGGTGGAGGGAACGCTGCTGAAGGAGGAAGACTTCGCGAAAGAATTGCTGGGCATTCCGCGGGAGAAGCGGTTCCCGATTCTCCTTCCCATCGGCAAGGCGCCGCAAGAAACACCGCAGGCCGACAAGAAGGCTCTCGAAGAAATCCTCTGGCGCGAACGGTATGGCGAGAAATAGGGCCTGAGGGTTGTCAGGACTTCAGGACGCCGATTAGATCATTCCACTGTGGGCCGTGCCGCAGGTTTTCCAGGTCGGGATCCTGTTGCATGTGCGCCACGTCCCGGTAGCCGAGTCCGACGGCCTTCTTCAAGGCGGCAAAGGCGCGGCCGGTCTGCTTCAACAGGGCGTACGAGCAGGCCAGGTTGTAGTGAACAATTGGATCGCGCGGCCGGAGGACCGCCAACCGCCGGTCCACGGCAAGTCCATGGCGGTGGCGTCCCGCCCGGGTGTAGAGATGCCCCAGTTGGGCAAGGACGTCGGTATCCTCCCCGAGGCGCGCGAGGATATCCTCCAGGAACCGGATGTCGAACACATCCTGATTCTCGTGGAAACGCTGGAGGACAGACTCCGGCATGGGGCGGCTGAGCCAGAAGGCCAGGCCCCAATGGTCCCAGTTGACCGTAACGTGTTCGAGCCAGGGCATCATTGCCACTCTCCGCTCCATCGAGATTATACGCGATTCTCGGGAAAATGCGAACGCCTTGCACAAAAAAGTTGCTCGATTGAGTTTCCGGCCCCGGGTCCTATAATGGCGGCACACATCCGCCCGCTAGAGCAAGGAGGGGACAATGAGCGACCTGGAGGCCCGGCTGCTGAACGAAATCTTCCGGATTCCCGCCATAGACTGCCACAGTCACGTGCAGCCCGAATCGCCCCACGCCCGAAGCCTCGGCGACCTGCTGGGGTATCACTACTACACGGAATTGGCCCACTCGGCGGGAATGCCGGCCGACGCGGTGGACCCGAGGCGAAGCGAAGCCGAGCAGACGGCCGAGATGGTCTCGCGCCTGACCGCGCTCGACAACACCGTGCAGCACCGTTGGCTGATGGAGGCGGCGCGCGAACTGTTTGCGTTCCAGGCGGCGCGGCTGACGCCGCAGAACTGGCCGGAACTTGCGCGGGCCGTCGCCGAGGCGGGCAGGCAGGAACAGCGTTACCGGACGGTTCTCGCGAAAGCGAACCTGGAGAAAGTGTTTCTGACGAACCGCTTTGACGAGGACCTTTCGGGTGTGGACCGGGCGGTGTTCGTGCCGTCTCTGCGCACGGACGACCTTGTCTTTCACCTGGCGGAGGCGGCGGTGCAGCACCGCCTGGCGGCCAAGACGGGGCAGGAGGTTGCGTCGCCGAAAGCCCTACGCGACGCATTCGGGTGGCTGTTCCGGTATTTCGTCGGGCAGGGCGCGGCATCGGCGGCGATCAGTCTGCCGCCCGACTTCGTCCCGCGCCGGCCGGATGAGCGTGCTGCAGCCAAGGCGATCAGCGTGGCCGCCAAAGGCAAGACGCTATCGCACGAGGAGGCGGAGGCATTGGCGGTCTTCGCCTTTGAGATGGTCGTTGAATGTTGCAGGAACTTCAAGAAGCCCATGCAACTCATGATCGGCGTCCTCCGAAGCGTTTACCCGGCGGGCGTGGAGGGGGGACGCGACCTCCTCTCCAAACGGGGAAGCCTCATTCAATATGCGGACCTTTTTCGGCGGCACCCGGAGGTGGACTTTGCGATCTCGGTGCTTTCGGCGACCTGGTCGCACGAGTTGGCCACCTTTGCGTGGATTTTCCCGAACGTGAAGCCATCCGGCCACTGGTGGTACTCGAACGCGCCGGCCTATATCGAGCCCGACCTGCGGGCGCGCTTGGAGACCATTCCCAAGGTGAAACTCATCGGCTACTACAGTGACATGTATAAGGTGGAATTCGGCCTGCCGAAGTTCAACATGTACCGGCGGGTTCTCGCGCGGGTCCTGGCGAGCGATTTTGTCGAGACGGGACTGATGAGCGAGCAGCAGGCGCTCGAGACGGCCAGGCTGCTCCTCAGAGACAACCCGAAGCGCATCTTCGGCGTCTAGAGCGCGCCGGCCGGGAAGTGCAACCCCTCTCAATTGCAATGGTCACGTGATGGCCGCGCTCCGGGGGATGCTGAATGACGGACAGGCCGCGGGTCGCGTGGCCGACTTGCCCGCTGTGGTGGGGGCCACGGGAAAGCGGGCCGACGAGAACGCATTTCATCTACCGCCTTTCCCGGCCCGCCCCGCCCACCCCGTTCCGAAGGCTCGCCATGACCTGCCCCCCTTTCGTGTGTGTTGCCTACTAGAAATCCTTAGCCGCCTCGCCGGGGTCGTCGGCCTCGGCGGGCGTCTGCGTCGCCTCAGCGTCGGCCTTCTTGGCCTCCTCGGCCCTCTCCCTTGCCATCTCGTCGATCTTCTCTTTTCTCAGTTTGCCGAGTTCCTTCTTCAACTGGGCAAGTTCCTTCTCCAATGGCCGCAACTCCTCGAACAGCGGGAGCAGCTTTGTCTTGGCAGCCTCAACGGCCATGCTCCTCTCGTGTGCCGTCCTGAAATCCCCCTTTTTTACGGCAGGTCCAATCGGAACGTCGGGTCTATACCGCCACCATGGGTCTTTCGCCGTTCCAACGTTATATCTTTTCCCCCGCCTCCAGACCTGCCCGTCCTTGATGTAACCACCGGGCGGTGGTATCATTCGAACGTCGATGCTCGCCCTTATCAAAGCGGATACTTTGGCTTTACCCCTGGCGATCTCAACCCGAAGATTCGTTATGCGCGGTTCGAGGGTCGAGATGGCCTTTGTAATCTCCGCCATGCGCTTCTCCCTCCCCTGGCGATGAGCATCCACGTTTGACATTGTTGCTGCTTCCTCCACCGCTTCCGCCGCCACTGCTGCAACACCGGCCGCCTTGAGCCTTTCAACTTCCTCTTTCAGTTGGCTTGCCAGGGCACTTTTGGCGGTGGCCTGCTCTTTCAACTTCTCGTTCTCCTTCGTAAGACTTTTCACTTCTATTTCTAACTGCTTCCGTTCCTGCACTAGCGTGCGGTTCTGCGCCTTGAGACTACCCAGCGCTTCGGCGTGGCGTCTGGCTTCCTCTTCCAACTTCAATCTTTTCTCGCCGAACGGATCATCGCAACCGTTCAGGCTAACTACCAATCCTACCAGCCCTACAACCACTGCCACTTTCAGCCAGTTCATCATCCGCCCCCTTTCCTATCCTTTGCGCCGGTCCGCTGCGGGGCCGCCTCCTCGGCGAATGCGTTCAGCGTTCGCAGGTACTGCCTGGGCCGGCCGGCGTCGAAGCGTCGGCCCTTCACCAGAAGCCCCAGGCAGCCCTCTTCCCGGCGCATCAGTTCCAGCGCGTCGGTCAACTGGAACTCGCCGCCCTGGCGCAGGTTATAATCGTATAAGTGCTGGAGATGGTCGAAGACGGTGGCCTTCAGCGCATAGAGGCCGAAGAGGCACAGGAACCCGTCCGATACGCCTTCCACCCGCAGTTTCGCCTCGGCATAGTCGAGGGCCGGCTTCTCGGCGAACTCCGTGACCGCGAGCATCGCACCGCCGCCGGTCCAGAC
>DATLBA010000046.1:0-18342 GCA_035527275.1 Phycisphaerae bacterium | reverse complement strand
GAGAAACTATGCAAGCCGGGTCTCCGGTTCCGCTAAGATTGGAGCTCGAAGGCCCAATCACCAACGGGCTGACCCATGGGGGGTCGCCCACGAGCGTGAACGGAAGGAGACCCGGCATGAGGATTCTCGCACTGGACCTGGGGAAAAGCAAGAGCGTGGCGTACACGGTGGACACGGCGACGGGGGAGTGCGGTTTTAAGACGGTCCGCACGGAGCCGGCGGTCCTGGGGCGGCTGTTTGCGGAAGGCCGACCGGACCGGCTGGTGTTCGAGATCGGTCCCCTGGCCGGGTGGGTGCACGACGCGGCCCGCGAGGCCGGCGTCCGCCAGATCGAGGTGGCGAACGTGGCGCACGAGGCGTGGCGTTGGCGACACACGCGGCGCAAGACCGACCGGGTGGACGCGGTTCGTCTGGCGGACCTGTCGGCGGCGGGGCAGTTGCCGACGGTGCACGTGCCGCAGGCAGCCACGCGGCAGTGGCGTGGGCTGATCGCCTATCGGGCGCGGCTGGTCGCGCGTCGGACGGCGGTCAAGAATCGGATCCGGGCGATCCTGGCGTCGGTCGGCGAGACGATGCCGCGGGGCGCCGGAGGCTGGACGCATCAGACGCTGGCGTCGCTCGAAGTGTTGGCGCGGTCGCTGGCCGACGTCGGTCCCGAGGACCTGTGGCGGGGCGAACTGGCGTTGGAACTGGAGGCGTTGGCCCATCTGGAGGCCCAGGTGGCGACGGTCGAGGCGAAACTCGACACCGTGGCGGAGGCGGACCAGCGGGTCGCGCGGCTGCGGACGATTCCGGGCGTGGGCCCGCGTCTGGCCGAGTTGCTGGTGGCCCTGTTCGATGACCCGAACCGGTTCCGTTCGGGCCGACAGGTGGGCAGTTACCTCGGCCTCGTGCCGCGTCAGTTCCAGTCCGGGGCGATGGACCGCCACGGCCGGATCACGCGTCACGGCAACCCGCTGGCCCGGGCGTTGCTGGTGGAGGTGGCATGGCTCGGTCTGCGTTGGAACGGACGGCTGCGGGCGATCTACGAGCGGGTGCATCGCGGTAGCCGCGCCCGCCGCAAGGTGGCCATCGTGGCGGTCGCCCGGCGGCTGGCGGTCTTCGCCTGGGCCATGCTCCGGGACGGAACGGCGTGGCGGCCGTGTCGGCCGGCCGAGACGCCTGCGCAGTCCCGGCGCGCCGGGACGGAGGCGGGCGTCCTCGCCTGAGGGGAATCGAGCGCGGACGTTCAACGGCTTAAGAAATACAGCGGGCACTAGGGAAACGACACGGGGCGGAGGCCCCGAACCGGAACCGGACAAGGAGGTTCGCCGCGACACGCACGAGGTCAGCCCGGTCTGCGGTCTGGGGCCGTAGAGCCCGACGCTGAGAATGGGCGGCCTCGCATAATCAAATGGGCCTGCGGACCGACGACCGTCGCCTTGCACGCGACCGCCGCAGCAGCCCGGATGGAAGACTGAACGTGTCACCGGCAAAATTCCCTTGACCGACCCGGCTTCATGGAAGATCGCAGAGAAAAGCGGGAATAGGGGGTTACGGAATGACGAAATCCGAGGATCGAATGACGAATCAAACCCGGAATCCGACCCGCCGTCGTCCCGGCCCCAACCCCAACGGGGCAGGCGGGGCGAGCGCGCCGGGACTATGGCGGGCAGGATGACGAATGGCGGCGGACCCGGCTTCGTTCCGGCGTGCCGGAACTACGCCGTGACAAGTCGCCGGGGCAGGCCCGGAATACGGAAAGAACGGCATCCCGCAGATTCGCCCCGAAAGGCCGGGGCTCATCTGCGGGCGTTGACGGCATGCGCGCGGGGGCGAAAAAGAGAGCGGCGTCCCGTGGGACGCCGCTCGTCAGGATTCTTTTTTCTCCGCGGCCGTGCCGGCCGCGGCTAAACGTGGACGGCAACGGCGCGCGCTCGCCGTTGGCTCGCGGCTAAACATGACGGCGCGGGGGACTCGTTTTAGCGTCGATTTCGGCCGAGGAGGAGGCCGCCGAGGCCCAGGAGGGCCAGGGTGGCGGGCTCGGGCGCGTGGGCGCCATAGTTGTTCGAGATCACCACGTAGTCCAGCGCGTTGACCGCGCCGTCGCCGTTGACGTCGCCCTCGGTCCACGTCGAGCCGATGTTGTAGTGGTTCGACACGACCACGTAGTCCAAGGCGTTGGTGGTCCCGTCCAGGTTGGCGTCGCCCGGCAGCGGCTCGGGTATTCGGACCTCAGCATAGTCGATGAAGTACTCGTACTTCACCTCGTTGTCCTCCTGGTCCGCTTCGAGGTTGGCATCGTAGGCCTTCTCCCAAAGAGCATCTGCGGCCCAGAAGTTGAAGTAAAGCGACATCGCTTCGTCGGGAAAGTGCGAGATGTCCTCCATGCGCAGCGTCACCTCATTCCCGGTGCCAGGATCGATCCAAGTCCACTTGACGCAGGTATCCGGGCACCAATAAAAGCGGAAAGTCTGCCACTCCGTCAGGTCAAACGCATCCGGCATCACGACCTGCACGGGCTTCTGCTGAGAATCATCCCAGGTATTCGTCAAGACCTGCCGGGAAAGGTCGAACACCTCGTTGGAGAGGTACTCGAAGTCGATCTCGTCGCTGTCCTTGTTCGGCTCATCGTACCCGTAGGTGAAGAACGAAGTAACCAGCCCCCTCGGGGCTTGGGGCCATCGGACCCTGGCCTCGAAGCGGTAGCACTGGGTCGGTTCGAATTTCAAGTCCGTGTGAAGTTCACCGCCGAGAAACGTCTCCTTCTTTGGGTGTTCCGGCGTAATTTTCTCGTAGGGGTTGTAATTGTAGTGCGTGATGACGCAGGCGTTGTCCTGCAAGTGCGGGAATGGCGCGGTTGGATGTTGGCTGGGTGTAGGGAAGAACGTCCTCCCCTGCAAATGCCACCCGGACGTGTCTTCCGGATGCCCGATGACCCAGTCGCTGTCAGGCAGGCTACCGTCTGGTCCGGTGAAATCTTCCCTGAAGATGACCGTATCGAAGTCGATCCCATCGCACGGTCCGGCGAAAACTTGGCCCGCCAGGCCCCACGCAAGTACAACCACGACGAAGATCGGCGAGCGGTTCATCGGCTCCCCCTTGTGCCCTTGGCACGGCATGAGATGCGAACCCACTTCTACTTTCCCCACAGCAACAACCGTCAATATACCTCAGTTAGCCGTCTTTTCAAGGAAAAAACCGCGGGCGGGGGGAGCGAGTGATTGCGGCCCGAAGGGGTCCAACGGCGAACAGGGAGAAAACGGAAAACCGATATCAGTATTGGGTTCCCCCGAATTCCCAATTCACATATAGAAACTGTACCGCCGTGCGATGCGGTCGCCTGGCGCATCAATCGGGACATACTTGAGGATGTCCCCAACGCTCCCGGCAGCGTGAAGCGTAATCGGTTCGAGCATGTCAAACTCAGTGCTGTTCCAGTTCATCTTTGTGAGGGCCAGGATTTCGCGGCACAGCGCCTCTTGGGACCTCTCAACAGAGTCCAGTCGCACCTCAAGGGCCCGTGGGGCGTATAGGCCGGGGTAGGTTTCGAAGAAAGGCACGCTGCCCCGGGTGTATAGCAAATGGCGATCGGGCCCCAGAGGCATATGCGTTCCGCGCAAGACAGGATACTGCCCCGTACGGAAGAGGCGTATGAAACTCCTTCGGATGCTCAGCATGTCCGCCATTGTCACCCGTTCCTGCTCCAGGCCCCCATGAAAGCCCGCCAGTTCCTCTGGCGTGAAATACGAGCTCTTGTGCAGGACCACTCGGGCGGGCATGTTCCTGTGCTCGTCCCTGTACCTCTGGAGGGCCTGGATCAGTAACTCCGCCGAATCACCCTCAGTCAGATGGGGTGTCCGGTCCTCCTTGGATATCCTCGCCTGTGCGCCTCGCACCACGATCCCCTCGCCGCGTTCGTTGAAAACTTGTGCAATGCTGGTCATGACAGTCTTCTCGTCGAGGCTTCTGTAAAAACTCACGCCGACGTAGCATGTGGCATAGTCACTGGCCTCGCGGGGCAGACGCCAAGGGGTGCCTCCTGCCTTGTAATACATGGCGGTAAACAAGTTCCATGCCCGAGTAGCCGGGTCCTGTAACTGCCGTGGTCTGGAACGTTGCCTCCGCCGCTTCTTCTTCGTGGCTTTGCCGCGAGTTCCCATGCCGAACGTTGATGGCAAAGCCAGTTGAATGGGAGTGTGGTAACGCATGACCTCGGCTTTCAGGCAATGATGAAAATCGTGCCGATGCCTTGTCGCATCATTCCTATCGCGCTGCGAACGATGCCCTGGGAGCGGCGCGATCTCGACCGCCCGATCCAGTTGCTCGCTCAGTTCATCCGGAACGATGCAGAAGATGATGTGAGGTTGCGTCTCGTTGACCAGGTAATCCATCTCCGCCAGGTAGAGGCTTGCCGCCTGCCTGACGATATCGCCAGGGGTCGTAAGCCTGCCCAGGGATGCGATGGCCCCGGCAGAAAGGCTACGTCTTGCGCGAGCCTCACAAACCCGCTCCGCATTGAACGGGGAATCCTTGCCGAAACCCGGGAAGCGGGGAAAGAGATTAGGCTTCTTTGTCTCCTTGGCGTCAACACCTTTGCTACACGTCTCAAGCCAGTCCAGGAAGCCGTCAATCAGGTTGGATGTGCCGATGACGCCGATTCTGATGTCGCGAGCCTCGGAGCGTTCGTCTCGATCAAGGACGCCATGGTTGAGGATCCCGAAGCGAATATCGACGTGACGTTGCCCGCCCGCGAACTCAAGTTCGACTTCGACCTCATCAATGAACCCTGTCTTGAGCATCAGAACAGCCCCCCCGCATCCCAATCGTCATCATCGTCGGTGTCCGCCTGGGCTGTCTCGGTGCCAAGCCAGTCTTGGTCATCCACACCACGGTCGCACTCAGCCCTAAGCAAGTCGCCAAACGCAAGAAGCGGTTGCTGTTCATCGTCAGTGTCGAACAGTTCCTTGGGCCGAATATGGGTCAACTTGTATTGCCACATTACAACTTGGCCAAGCAGTGCCTGCTGATGTTCCTGCCGCTTCAGGCCAGACAGAAGATCCTCGCCGGATGGGTGTGGCATTCGCCCATCTGTCGTGAACACGTAGTGGGGCGTGATTGCCAGGTGCCAGTTGCCGCCGACCCGAAGGAAAAGGTGCTTGAACGCATCGTGCCGACAGTAGTAAATCTCCCCGGTCTTCCTATGGACTTCGATCTTGACGACTTCGCTGGAGGCCTGGTGCTGCAGAGATCGATACCGATAGGTGCGGCTCGCAGGCCGTCCATCCTCGCCGCGCCTGGTCGGAAAGAAGAAGCATTTCTCGTCCTTCGAATGCCACAGGCGGTGGACGCGCATGTCTTCTCGCAGCACCTGGTTCATCAGTCGCACGAACTCCCGCTGCCGGTCAGGATCATCAGTCTGCACCCACTCCTCGACCTCAAAGCGGTCAACGGTGCCTTTATCAACCAACTCCACCCAAGGTTCCTCCCAGAGATCATGGACGCTGTGAATCGTCTTGTCCGTCAACACCCAGCCGGATGGCAGGCGAACTCCTCGCTCCTTGGCCCATGAAAACACTTCTTCCGGCCTGCGGTATTCCGTACATGCGACGTAGATTGAGGCCGGAAAACTTGTCACCTCAAGCAGGTTTGAGATGAGCTTCTCACTGTGGTAGGTTGCAGGCAGATAAGGGCCAACATCCTTCGGCACTGCCAGCCGCATCAAGGCCGACGCTGCGGAGGCTTCGAACCGCTGAGTCTTCTTGTCGAAACGGATGTGCCGATCCAGTCTTCGTTTCGGGTCGGAGAAAAGCTGTCTCACGTTAACCCAGTATGCTTCATCTCCCTTTGGTCGTACGGCGACCAGAGCCACAGGCGTGTTAGCTCGCATCCAGTAGTCAATGTCGCGATCGTTGCAAAGGTACGTGAACTCGTCACGAGTCTCGCTGATCCACAGACGTTCGGTTGCCTTGACCTGAACCTGAATGATGTTGTTTGTTAGGTCTCCAGTTTCAGGATCGCGGATCTCAATGAACCCATCGATACCCCCCTCAAGACCGGCATTGGTCGGATGCCAGGTGAAGCCCATCTCCAGCACAACCCGTTCCACAAAAGCAACACCTTGTTGGCCGGTGATCTGCTGTTGCGTGATTCGCTTTGGGGGACGATGTTTCATGCGGTTGCGTCCAGAGGTGGCTGATATTGGTTCTCTAGAAGTCCGCGGTTCACCTCATTATCACTTTCTGGGGCGGACATTTCAATAAGATTCGGCCCAACCGCAAGAGCGGATAATTCTTTCTCGAGCGCGAAACCATGATTTTGATTCACACCAGTTTTTTGGCGATTTGTTCGTCGAGGATTTCTTCCCTGGTCAAGGCACGAATCATTATACCAAGGAACGGGAAGGAAGGGGACGACAAACCGCAAACGACAAAAGACAATGACCAAAGGAACGGCGGACCCGCCGTCGCCGAGGCTATGGCGGGCAGGTTACGGAATGAACCCGTCTTCGTCCCGGTGGGACTTCGCCGTGGCAGGCGGCGAAACGGCACAGCCTACAACCCCGGCGCGCCGGGGCTACGGCGGGCAGGCGCGGCCCACGGCGAGATCCTTCGTCGCTTCGCTCCTCAGGATGACAGCGCGCGGCTCAATAGTGCTGTGGGCAGCCGTTTGAGGCCCCTAAGAGGCTCAGAACCCCACTGGAGATACCCCTAGAGGCCTTTAAACCAGGTTTGGTTCAAACCGCGCCCGTCCGAACGTCATGCCGACCGAATATTGTGAAAATTTTCCCAAGAAAACTCTTGCCAACATCCTGGGGTTGTAGGGATACTACTCCGCAATCTTGGCTCCTGGGGACAAGTACGCTGCCAAAGGGGAACACATGACCAAGTTTAATCTCGGCACCCTGTTCTTGTCGGCACTGATGGCTGTTTTCTGCGCAGGCACGACGCCTGCGGTGCTGGCTCAGGAAAAGGCAGAGGTTTTCGAGCCGGTCCTGGCCGAAGACCTTTCCCTGAGCCTGAAAGGCGTAAGCCCGTACGCGGCCGCTCCCGAAGCGGCAGCGCCTGCGTCGGAGGCATCGGCTGCAGCGCCCGCGGGCAAAGCGGCCCCGATCCCAATTCACAGCATCGAGGGCCTCAGCGGGACGCCGATTGTGCCGATGGCGTACTTCGTCAATGCGGGTCCTGAAGGCACGGTATTCGGCCTGCCGAGCGCTTCCTATTCATACCTCCTGGCTAACGACAAGATGGTTCATGCGTTTGCCGTGTCCGAAACGATCTATCGGCGGATTGAAGTGAGTTATGCGTTCAACCGGGTCTCGCTGGGCGACTTTCCGGGGAAGGTGCAGGACGCCACCGGAATCGACATCGGTCGCAACCATGTGGCGTTGCACCACATCAATCTGCGGGGATTGCTGGTGGAGGAGAACAGTCACGACCTTCCTCTTCCGGCGGTGGCTGCCGGCGTGCATTTCAAGATCAACGAAGGCATGCGGTCCATCGATCACCGCCTTGGGGGGGCCGTGAGCGGCCTGGGGTTCGAGCGGGAGAGCGGGGTGGACTACACTCTGACGGCCACGAAGACCATTCCGAAGATTGCATTCGGTCGGCCTGTCATTGCCACCGCCGGCCTTCGCTTCAGCCAAGCGGCACAGATTGGCTGGTTGGGCTTTGGGGACACCTATCGAGCGACCTGGGAAACCGGGTTTGCCTGTCCGGTTCTGGACAATCTTATTGTCGCATACGAATACCGGCAGAAGAAGAACCCCTATAGCCGCCTGGGCAACCTGGTGGGCAAAGAGGAAGGGTGGCATGCCGTCAGCCTGGTGTGGATCGCCGACGAGCATCTCACGGTCGCCGGGCTGTGGGGCGATCTGGGCAATCTGATTGATGACGACCAGGATGCGGTCTGGGGAGTTCAGATCAAGTACGAGTTTTAAAACTACAGCGCAACTTTGCGCGGCGTCCCGAGTGGGACGCCGCGCTATTTTTTTGGGAGGGCGGGGGGGCGGGGGGTGAACGGCACAATACGCGCCCGCCCCCAAAGGGGTCCAACATGGACAGGGACAAGGCGGGCGGCTAAACATGAACGGCGCGCGGTCAATCGGACCGCGTTTCGGCCAGGGTGCGGATCTCATCGAGCAGGGCGTCGAGGAGGTCTTTTTCGGGGACCTTGCGGAGGGCTTTGCCCTCGCGGAACAGCAGGCCGTGACCCTTTCCGGCGGCCACGCCGACGTCGGCTTCGACCGCTTCGCCCGGACCGTTGACGACGCAGCCCATGACGGCCACGGTGAGAGGCGCGCGGACGTCGCGGGTGCGGGCCTTAAGCGCCTCGACGAGTCCGATGAGGTCCACCTCGCACCGGCCGCACGTCGGGCACGAAAGAATGCGGATGCCTTGCGGCGGGCGAAGCCCCAGTTCGGCGAGGATATCCTGGGCCATGAGCACTTCGTTCACGGGAGAGCCCGTCAGGCTCACGCGCACGGTGTCGCCGATGCCTTCCGACAAAAGCGTCCCGAGGACGATGGCCGAACGGGTGCGGGCCTCGTCCATCGGCCCGGCGGCGGTGATGCCCAGGTGAAGCGGCAGGTCCGAGGCCTCGGCCAAGAGGCGGTAGGCCTGGAGCGTGGTCGGCACGTCGGACGCCTTGGCCGAGAGCACCAGGTCGCGAAAGCCTTCCGTTTCGGCCTGGCGGACCCATTCCATGAGGACGTCCACCATGAGGGGTGCGAGGTCTGGGCGGTCGCGAGGCGGGCGGCTCGAACAGCGTCCCCACCTTTCGCTTCGCTCAAGGTGGGGCTTTGAGCGGCGTGCGCCGCGGACGCTGCCGGAGTTGACGCCGAAGCGGATGGGCCGGCCAAGTTCGACCGCCCGCGCGAGCACGCGGCGCAGGCCGTCGGGATCGTCCATGTTGCCCGGATTGAGGCGGACCTTGGCGACGCCCGCCTCGAGGGCCTTGAGCGCGAGCGCGGTGGTGAAGTGAATGTCGGCAATCAGGGGGACCGGTGAAGAGCGGACGAGTTCCGGCAGGGCGTCGGCGTCGGGAAGCGAAGGGACCGCGACGCGCACGAGGTCGCACCCCGCGGCGGCAAGGCGGCGAATCTGGGCCAGCGTCTCCCCGGCGTCGCGCGTGTGCGTGGTCGTCATGGACTGGATGCTGACGGGGTGGGCGCCGCCGATCGGCACGGGTCCGACGTGAACCACGCGGCTCGGACGCCTCGCGAATCGTTTGTCGGCCGCCATGGGCATCATTATCTCGGGCGCACGGCGGACCTGTCAAGGCCGCACGGCTCGAGCCCCGTGCGCACGGCCGGGCAAGACCGGCCGTGCCACACCAGGCACGTATCGCGGTTCTCGGCAACTGCAAGAAAATCCTGGCACACTCCGGCGGGAGATGCTGATTGACAGGGGTGGCACTCTTTTATAGGATGTGCTATCGACAAAGGAGGGCGGGTCATGAGCGGCACGTTGGTTCGTTTCGGCGTTTCGATGGACGAGCGGCTCCTGAAGGTGCTCGACGGCATCGTGGCCCGGCGCGGCTACACGAGCCGAAGCGAGGCCCTTCGGGACCTCGTGCGCGGCGAGCAGGTCCGCGAGGCGTGGGGGAAGGAAAGCGGGCCCGTCGTCGGGACGCTCACGCTCATCTACGACCATCACGTCCGGGAACTTGCGGAGCGTCTCGTGGACCTCCAGCACGACCACCACGGCCTGGTCCACTCGACGATGCACATCCACCTTTCGCACCGGATGTGCCTGGAGGTGATCGTGTTGAACGGCAAGCCTCAGGAGGTTCAGCGGCTGGCGGACCGCCTGATTGCGGCGAAGGGTGTGAAGCACGGGCGCCTCGTGGCGACGACGGGCGAGGATTTGGTGTAGGGTTCGCTTATATCCCCTCTCCCCTGGTCGCCACAGGCGACTCGACGGGCCATCGAGGGAGAGGGGGTGATGAAACAACCACTTAAAGGAGTAATGTCATGCACATTGCTTCAGGTTTTCTCTCACCGCCCGTCTGGGGGACGATGGCGGCGGTGAGCGGCGCGGCGCTGGCGGGGTCGCTGGCCGCGGCCCGGCGCCAACTGGACGATCGCAAGGTCCCCCTGATGGGCGTCATGGGTGCGTTCGTTTTCGCGGCCCAGATGGTGAACTTTCCGATCCTCAGCGGCTTTCTTGCGGGGCTCCCTATCGGGACCAGTGGCCACCTGGGGGGAGGGTTCCTGCTCGGTGTCCTCCTGGGTCCCGCCCTTGGGATTGTCGCAATGGCGTCGGTTCTCGTCATCCAGGCGCTGGTGTTTCAGGACGGCGGCGTCGAAGCCCTTGGCGCGAACATTTTTACCATGGGGGTTTTCCCGTGCATCTTGGGTGGCGTGGTGCGGGGGCTGTGGCGGAAACCCTCATGGCTGTCGTACACCGTCACGTTCGCGGGCGCCGCCATCGGAGTTCTTGCCGGCGCGACACTCGTGATTTTGCTTCTTGACTGGTCGGTCATGTTGCCCCAAAGCGTCAGCCTGCTCCAAGCGCTTGGAGTGATGGATTCCGTTCATCTTTTCATCGGGTTGGTGGAGGGTGCTATTACGGTGGCGGTGGTGCGATTTGTGCTTGGGGCCCGCCGTGAGGTTGTTTTCGGCACCACCCAGTTGGTATCGGCCGGGGAGGTCAAGGCATGAGCCCCTACAACCGCAACACGCTCCTGGTCGGAATCCTGGTCGTTGTTGTCATTGGGGGCGTCCTTTCGTACTTCGCGTCAGGGGACCCCGACGGGCTGGAGAAGACGCAGGAAATCCTCGGCGCCGCCGAGCCCGTGCATACGGGTGTTGAGCCGCCGCCAAGCGTGTTCGAGGGATACAGCCTCAAATGCCTTGGGGAAGGTTTTTGGGGCAATGCGGTGGCGGGGGTGGTCGGAAGCCTGTTCGTGCTGGGGGGGCTTCTGGTAGTGGCTCGTATCCTGAAGCGGCGGCCGTCACGGCAAGATCCGGAGAAGGTGTAGCGGAGCCCACATTGCGCGAGGGCAGGCATGCATCACGTGATGCTGGATCATTTCGCGGCCGGCCGTACACCTGTCCACCGCCTCGATCCCGTCGCCAAGACGCTTGCGGCCCTGGTGCTGATTCTTGCCACCGTTCTTGTGCGTCGGGACCATCTGCTCCCATTTGCGCTCGTTGCGGCGGCCCTGGTCTGCTATTTCGCCATCGGACGGATCCCTGTGGTGTACGCGGCGAAGCGAGTGCTTATCGTGTCGCCGTTTGTCCTAGCAGTCGTGGTCCTTTTCCCGTTTTTCGAGCCGGGCCATCGCCTGTGGGCCGTTCACGTCGGGCCATGGGTGCTGAGCGTCAGCGACGTCGGACTCGCGCGAGCGGCGCACCTGGGGAGCAAGTTCGTGCTCTGCGCTTTGACGACGCTTGGGCTGTTGGCCACGACGCCCTTTCACGGGGTCCTCGAGGGTCTCGCGCGGCTTCGCGTGCCGAGGGCCTTCGTCATCCAGTTGGCGTTCCTCTATCGCTACCTCTGGGTGCTGCTGGACGAGTTGATGCGTATGCGGCGGGCGCGTGCGGCGCGCGACGGCGGACTCGGGCCGTGGTCGCTCCGTTTCCGCAGCCATGCGGGCGTGGTCGGGGTCTTGTTCCTTCGGACCTACGACCGGGCGGAACGGATTTACTGGGCGATGGCCTCCAGGGGATTCGACGGCCGGCTCCCCGCGCCGCCGACGCAACGCATGAGCGTCAAGGACGTGCTGTTCTTGGCCGGCACCCTGGCGTTGGCGGTGGGAACACTAATTTGGGACCGATTGGCCTATGGCTGAGCCGAGCCTCGAACTCGTCGACGTTCGGTACCGCTACCACGCGGGGGCGGAGGTGCTCCGCGGCGTGACGTTCTCGGTGGCGGCCGGCGAGCGCGTCGGCCTCGTGGGACCGAACGGCGCCGGCAAAAGCACGCTTCTGCTGGCGATAGCCGGCTTCCTCCCGGCCGAGGGTCGCATCCGCGTGGCCGGCCACACGCTCAACCGCTCGACGGCCCGCGACGTGCGCCGCCACCTCGGCATCGTCTTTCAGGACCCCGACGACCAACTCTTCATGCCGCGCGTCGGCGAGGACGTCGCGTTCGGACCGCTGACGATGGGCCTTGCGCCGGATGAGGTGCGGGCCCGGACGGCGGAGTCGCTCGAGGCCGTCGGCCTGGCGGGCTTCGACGACCGGTCGCCGTACCACCTGTCGCAGGGCGAGAAACAGCGTGCGGCCCTGGCGACCGTGCTTGCGATGAGGCCGCAAATCCTCGCCCTCGACGAGCCGACCGCGGGTCTCGACCCTCGCGCGCGTCGGCGGCTCATCGCCCTCCTTCAGAACCTCACCACCACGATGCTCGTGGTCGGGCACGACCTGGACCTCATCCTGGACGTGTGCGGGCGAGCCATTCTGCTCGACCGCGGCCAGGTCGCGGCCGACGGACCCGCTGCGGATATGTTGCGCGACGCGAAGCTTTTGGAGTCGCACGGCCTGGAACTGCCGTTGAGCGTCGCCGAGGGCGCATGAGCCGCCGGGGACTCATATTTTTGCGTCTGGGCAAGTGATGGACAGAGGGTGAACCGGCCGATAAAATTAGGAGCAAGTCAAGACCGGGAGTCTGCAATGGTAGCCTTGGGCGATATTCTGAGTCGGCGAGAGGAGATTCTCCGCGTTGCCGCCAGGCACGGAGCGCACCATGTGCGCGTCTTTGGGTCCGTGGTCCGGGGCGAGGCGGGCAAGAACAGCGACGTGGACTTCCTGGTCCGCCTGGACCTCGACCGGTCGCTCCTTGACCACATCGCACTCATTCGTGAACTGGAGGGTCTCATGGGGTGCCGTGTGGACGTGGTGACCGAGGACGACTTGCACCACGCCATCCGCGCTCGCGTGCTTGCGGAGGGAGTGCCCCTGTGAAGGACGACCGCCTTTACCTGGAACATATCCGCGACGCCGTAGCGAAGATTTATGCCTATACCGCGGGTGGGCACAACGAGTTCATGCGGGATTCGCTGATTCAGGACGGCGTCATCCGCAACTTTGAGATCATCGGGGAAGCGTCCAAACAACTTAGCGACAAGGCAAAGGAAGAACACCCCGAAATCCCCTGGAGCGACGTCGCCCGATTTCGCGATTTTCTGATTCACCACTACATGGGCGTGAATCTCAAGCGAGTGTGGGGCGTGATCGAGACCCATCTGCCCGCGCTCCGCAAGGCCGTGGATGAACTCCTGAAGTCCTGACCGCGCCTAAGGGGTGACCCATCTTGTTTTCGGAGCCAACGCATGGACGCACTGACGCGCGCGCTGGTGGAGTCGGCGAAGGCGGTGTTCGATCCGCCGGGGCCGGTCCTCGAAATCGGCTCGCTCCAGGTCCAGGGCGAGGCGGCGGGCGACCTTCGCCCCCTCTTTCCGGGGAAGGAGTACGTCGGCTGCGACATGCAGGCGGGCCCCGGCGTGGACCGGGTGGAACGGCTCGAGTCGCTTTCGCTGCCCGACGGGTGGGCGGGGACCGTTCTCTGTCTGAACGTGTTCGAGCATGCCTGGGACTTCCGACGCGGCGCCGAGGAAATCCGGCGCGTGACGGCGTCGGGCGGATTGGCCCTCGTCGTCACGCTCTTTGAGTTCCACATCCACGCCTACCCCGAGGACTACTGGCGCTTTACGCCCCGCGCGCTCGAGCGCTTGTTCGACGGTTTCGAGAGCGTTCTCGTCGGCCGGCAAGGGCATCCGAAGACGCCGCGGCTCGTGTTCGCGCTCGGCCTCAAGTCGTCGCCGGAGAACCTCGAGGAACTAACCGCGCGGTGGCGCTCGGAGACGCTTGTGAGGTGGACCGAGCGCCCGCCGCTCTGGGATCGGCTCCGCGCGGCCGTCGGCGGGACGCTCTTCGGGAAGCGAGGCTTCCGGCGGATTCAGCATTGGCGCGACCTGACGATCCACGTCGGGAAGGTGTGAAGTTTCGCAGGCTTGACGCCTTCTTTGGCTCGTCAGCCGGATCCTATCCGGCCACGACGGCAGCGGGTCGGCGGCGCAAGAACAGCCTTCGCACCACCACCGCCGCCAGCACCAGCAGAACCACGCCCACCAGAACAGGAACCAGGATGGCCAAAAGCGACACCCCCACGGAGCCGATCGCCTCGGCCGTCGAAACGAGTGGATTGGCGGCCCCGGCCGTCTTCATCGTCGAGGTGCCGCGCGTCGTCACCGTCAGGGCCTGGACCGTAAGCGCCACCCCGCCGCCGGCCATCACAGCCAGCGTCCACCGCAGGAAGGGGCTCATGTCGGTGATGCACGCGGCCGTGACGATGATTCCGGCTACGGCAGCGGCCGGCGTCGCAATCGTGTCGAGAAGGTTATCCAGCCAGGGCACGTAGTAGGCGGCGATCTCCAGGGCCGTGGCGATCGAAAAGGCAATCAGCGCCGGCAGCGACCCGATCCAGGCGAAACCCTCGGCGAGTTCCAGATGGCCCGAGTGGGCGGCCACGCTCATGACCAGCAATGGGACGAACACGCGGAACCCGCAGGCCGCGCTCAACCCGATGCCCGCCATCACGGCCAGAACGGCTTCAAAGGCGTTCATGGTTTTCCTCCCATGCCGAAGGTTTGTGTCGGACATTCATTCTACGCGATTGGCTGTGCCGAGGCGAGGGTCTGCCTGACAGTCTGGAAGAAAAGAAACCGGCCGCCCGCTCAAGGCGGACGGCCGGTCGTGTTCGTCTCGCGGCGAGGTCTAGCGTTTCTTCGCGGCCACCTTCCTGGTCTTCCTGGGCTTCTTCCCACCAGCCTTCTTGGCGGCCTCGGCGACGGCCACCTGGGCGGCGGCGAGGCGCGCGATCGGCACGCGGAACGGCGAGCAGGAGACATAGTCCATGCCGGCCTTGTGGCAGAAGTGGATGGACGCGGGGTCGCCGCCGTGCTCGCCGCAGATGCCGATTTTCAGTTTCGGCCTCGTCGCGCGCCCGCGCTCGATGCCGATGCGGATGAGTTCCCCGATGCCCTCCTGGTCGATCGTCTGGAACGGGTCGGCCGGCAGAATTTCCTTCTTGAGGTAATCGGGCATGAAGGCGCCGATGTCGTCGCGCGAGAAGCCGAAGGTCATTTGCGTCAGGTCGTTGGTGCCGAAGGAGAAGAACTCGGCGGCCTCGGCCATTTCGCCGGCCGTCAGGGCCGCGCGCGGAATCTCGATCATCGTGCCCACGAGGAAATCGAGTCTCTTCAGACCGAACTTGCCGGCGACCTCGGCCTTGACGCGTGCGATGATGGCGGCCTGGTCGCGGATTTCGGTGACGGCGCACGTGACGGGGATCATGATTTCCGGACGGGCCTTGACACCTTCCTTGTGGAGTTCGGCTGTGCCCTCGAGAATGGCCCGGACCTGCATCTCGGTGACCTCGGGGTAGGTGATTCCCAGCCGCACGCCGCGGTGGCCCATCATCGGGTTGGTTTCGTGCAGCGCTTCGCCGCGTTTGCGGATCTCGGCGACGTCGATGCCGAGGCTCTCGGCGAGTTCCCGCTGGACGCCTTCGTCGCGCGGCACAAACTCGTGGAGCGGGGGGTCCAGGAGGCGAATCGTCACGGGGTAGGGGGCCATCGCCTTCAACGTCCCCTTCAGGTCCGCCTTGACGTGCGGGAAGAGTTCGTCGAGGGCGGCGCGGCGCTCGGCCTCGTTGCCGGCGAGGATCATCTTGCGGAGTTTGAAGAGGGGCGCCTCGGCCCCTTCGCCGTAAAACATGTGTTCGGTGCGCACCAGGCCGATGCCTTCGGCCCCGAAGGTGCGGGCCACGCGGGCGTCCTCGGGCGTGTCGGCATTGGCGCGGACGCCGAGTTGGCGGACTTGGTCGCAGACCTTGAGAAACTCGACCAGTCGCGGATTCTCGGGGTCGGGATCCACGGTCGGCAGTTTGCCGGCGTAAACAACGCCCTTGGTGCCGTTCAGCGAAATCCAATCGCCCTCGCGGAGGACCGAGGCGTCGGCGGAGATGGTCTTGGCGCCGGCGTGAATTTTCAGGGTGCCGGCGCCGACGATGCAGCACTTGCCCCATCCGCGGGCGACGAGGGCGGCGTGGCTCGTCATGCCGCCGCGGGCCGTCAGAATCGCCTTGGCGGCCCGCATGCCTTCCACGTCCTCGGGGTTGGTTTCCTCGCGGCAGAGGATGACGACCTCGCCTCGTTCGGCCCATGCGACGGCGTCGGCGGCCGTGAAGACGATGCGTCCGGCGGCGCCGCCCGGCCCCGCGGGCAGGCCCTTGGCGAGAACGGCGGCTTCGCGTTCCGCCCGGGGGTCGAGGATGGGATGCAGGAGTTCGTCGAGTTGGGCGGGCGTGACGCGCGTGACGCCGATTGCTTTCGTGATGAGGCGCTCGCGCATCATTTCCACGGCCATGCGAAGGGCGGCCGGGCCGTTGCGCTTCCCGGTCCGCGTCTGAAGCATCCAGAGCCGACCGTCCTGGATCGTGAACTCGATGTCCTGCATGTCGCGATAGTGGCGCTCGAGTTTATTGCGGATGGCCACGAGTTCGCGATAAACCTTCGGCATGGCGTTCTGGAGGCTCTGGAGTCCGGCCGAGTGCTCCGACCGCGTGTCCTCGTTCAGCGGATTGGGCGTGCGGATGCCGGCGACGACGTCCTCGCCCTGGGCGTTGGGAAGCCATTCGCCGAAAAACTTGTTTTCGCCGGTGGCGGGGTTCCGCGTGAAGGCCACGCCGGTCGCGGAGTTATTGCCCATGTTGCCGAAGACCATGGCTTGGACGTTGATGGCGGTGCCCCACGCGTCGGGGATGGCCTCGATGCGGCGATAACTGACCGCGCGCTTGCCGTTCCACGACTGGAACACAGCGCCGATCGCGCCCCAGAGTTGTTCCCGCGGGTCGTCGGGGAACGCCTTGCCGAGGACTTCCTGCACTTTCTTTTTGTAGGTCGCGGTCAGTTCTTTCAGGTGTTCAGCCGTCAGGTCGGTGTCGTTCTTCGCCCCGACGCGCCCTTTCATCTTCTCCATTTCGTGTTCGAGTTGATGGCGGATGCCCTTGCCCTCGGCGGGTTCGATGCCGGCCGCCTTCTCCATGACCACGTCGGTGTACATGGTGATGAGGCGACGGTAGGCGTCCCACACGAAGCGGGGGTTCTTCGCCAGACGGACCAGGCCGGGGATCGTCGCGGTCGTCAGGCCGATGTTCAGCACCGTCTCCATCATGCCGGGCATCGAGGCGCGGGCGCCCGAGCGGCACGAAAGGAGCAGGGGATTTTCCACGTCGCCGAACCGCGCGCCCATGACCTTCTCGACGCGCGCGAGGGCCTTGTCCACCTGGCCCTCCAGTTCCTTGGGGTACCGCCGGCCGTGCTTGTAATAGTGGGTGCAGACCTCGGTGGTGATGGTGAACCCGGCCGGGACGGGGATGCCGAGATTGGTCATTTCGGCCAGATTGGCCCCTTTGCCGCCGAGGAGTTCCTTCATGTCGGCTCGGCCGTCCGCCTTGCCGTCGCCGAAGAAATAGACGTACTTCCTCGCCTTCGCCATCGCGCTTCTCCCTTTTTCTGTCTGTGCGACCGTTTTTCCGCTTCTGCACGCCCCCTCTAACCAAATGGCGCGCCTTTCTATGGGCGCGCCACTCAGAGGTGGCTGGTATTCTTAGCACCTTGGGCGGCCGGCGTCAACCCTTTTCCGCTTTCGGGCGCCGCGCGCCGGCCTACGGCAACCCGAGCACCTTGTGAATCTGAAGGTTGAGCCGGACGGGGAGGGCGTCTTCGACTATCCATTGGGCCAGCGCCTTCGGGTCCAGGCAGGGCCGGGCGGCCCCGAACAGAACGGGACACTTCGCAAGAAGGCCGTGCGACTCGACCACCTCTTTCGCCCAATCATAGTCCGGCCGGCCCGTGAGGACGAACTTCACCTCATCGCGCGGTGTCAGGCGCTCCAGGTTCCGCCAGTCCATGCGGTCGGCCATGCCGGAGCCGGGCGTCTTCACGTCCACGATCCGCCGGGCGCGCGCGTCCACAAGGTCAATCGGATGGGCGCCCGACGTTTCGACCATCACTTCGTGCCCCCGGCAGACCCACGCGACGACAAGGGCGTTAACGTCCTCGGCCTGGAGGAGCGGCTCGCCGCCGGTAATCATGCACCAGGGCAGGCCCGTTTCGTCCAGGCGGGCGAGGACCTCCGCAACGGTCATGTCACGCCCGGCATCGGAGGGGCGGGCGTCGGGCGTGTCGCAATACGAGCACGCGAGGTCGCAACCGGCGACGCGGACAAACGCCATCGGCAACCCGACGCGCGTCGTCTCGCCCTGGATGCTTGCGAATATCTCGAATACGCGCATGGCCGTTTTTCTAACCGCAAAGGGCGCAAAGGACGCAAAGGTAAGTTGGGTTCAAGGC
>DATLBA010000045.1:0-35494 GCA_035527275.1 Phycisphaerae bacterium | reverse complement strand
GTCCCGGCCGTTGTCGCGGAAGACGCGGATGACGCCGTCGGGCAGGGGCGACTCGCCCATCTTGTGCTCGGTGTCGTTGGCGAGGATGAAAAACCGGACCGGCCGCGGGCCGTACTGATGGGGGCGGTAGCGGTAGAGGATCTCGAACGGCACCTGGCGGGCCTTGAAGGAAACCATCCGCTGGGACCAGCCGTTTCGGACCGTCTGCTCCCCCTCGACCGTGAAGATAAAGTATTCCGAGAGGCCTTCCTTGACGATCCGGGGGGCGGCACGCGCTTCAGTGAGCGCCTTCATCTCCCCCTCGGCTCTTGCTATGGCCCCGTCCATGGCCAGGAGCCGCAACTCGTCCCGCGCCGGTCCCGGCGCCGGCACCTTGCCCTGCGCGAGTTGCGCAATCTTTTCGACGAGGTTGACGACGCCGACCACCAGGCGCACCTGGGCCCCCTCGTAGTCCTCGCCCGAGCGGTTCACCACCGTCACGTACCCGTCGAGCGACATCTGCGTCTCCTCCGGGTCCGTAATCATGACGTAGTCGGCCGACCAGGAGATGCCGCTCGTAAAGTAGGAGACCTCGACAAGCGCCTGGCCCTCGAACTCGGACTCCACGTTCCAGATTAATACCTGCGGCCGGTCGGCGGGGAAGGTCGTGTCCAGCACCTCGATCTGGTCCTCCTTTTCCAGGGGCCGGAAGTACACGCTCGTCGGGTCAATCAGCGTATTGGCCCAGGAGAACTGGAGGCGGTTCGTTCCCTTCTTGAAGGTGATGGCCCGGGTCTCCCTCACCAGCGTCAGGTCTTCGGAGTTGTAGATGGTCAACTGGACCGTCTGCCTCGGCGGCAGCGTCACCAAGTCGATGTTCCGGGCCGCGGCGGCGCTCCCCCAAAGGAGCACCGACGCCATTGCTATGAGTGTGATGCGTTTCATCGTTCGCTCCTTTCGGTGGGGATTACCACTCGTTCCGGAAGAACAGGTGCAGGTGAAAAACGACCTCTTCGGGCTTTTTGTCGGCTTCTTTGGGCGCCGCGGGAAGGGGGATGTGGATTTCGACCTCCTGAGCGCTTTTGCGTTCGACCTTCGCCTTGTCGGTCGTCTCGCCAGCGAGTTCCCACTGGGCGTCGTGGTCCTTGCGGCCGCAGAACTCGTCCCGAAGGGCGTTCATATCATCTTCGATGTCAAGGACTGCGGCGTCCTTCTTGAAGTTCTGCATTTTATACTGGACGATGACCTCCTGGTGATAGAGGTTCCCGTGGACGGGGTCGCGCTTGTTGCGCTTGACGGTCCGTTCGACCTTGATGTCGCGCGCAAGACCCAGGTATAGTTTCATTTCGTCGTCGATCGGGGTGAACCGGCCCCAGTCCTCGCCGGTGAACGCCTCGCCGCCGCGCCCGTCTTTCTGGAAGATTCGCACCTTGCCGTAGGGCAGCGGGAACTTGCCCATCTGATTGGCGTCGTCGTTGGTGAGCACGTAGTGCATGGTCACGTAGCGCTGGTATGGCTCGTCCGGCACGGGTTGGCCGGTCCGCCAGTTGAAGATAAACGTCTTCTTGATGGGGACCTTGAGGAACTTTGCGAGGAGCATTTCCTTGGATTCCTGTAGGCCCATTTCCTTTCGGAAATACTCGCCGATGCCGGCCCACACGCCCGATGGGCCGAACTCTTCGCCCGAGAAGTTCCAGACGCGCATGTAATTGCGCAGTGTGAGCGACGACTCGTCGTGTTCGGCGGTGGCGCGGTAACTGAAGGTGCGGCGAAGGTTGCCGATGATGTAGGAAATCCGCACGCGCACCGGCCCGGCCTTCTCGGCCCACACCTGCCACACGAGCGCGTTCTCGCCCGGCGGATAGGCCACGTGAATCACGCGGACCGTATCGCCGACCTCAAGCGGCCGGAACAGGATCGTGTGCTTGTCGATGTGCGTGTTCGACCACGAGAAGTCGATCTGGTTCGTCCCCTTCAGGAGCGTCACCACCCGCTCCTCTTCGACCAGCGTGGCCCTTTCGTTGTCGAGTTGGATCTCGACGCGCGAGCGCACCGGCAGCGTCGCGAGTTTGATGCGCGCGGCGGCGGGCCCCGCCAGAGCGGCCAGCGCCATCGCTGCTCCCAGCATTCCGACTGCCAAGCGTTTCGGTGCCATCACCGTCTCCTTACTAGTGTCCCTTGCGGACTGTGAAATCGTTCTCTTCCTTGGACGCAGCCGACCGGCCGCGGGTTCCACGTTTTTCTCCAGATGGGCAGATTGTAGGGCCAAAGCCGCCGGCGTTTCAAGCCCTGCCTGCACAATCTCCTCGGCGTCGAGTTTCAGCCCCGTCCCTTCTGGGGTCCCTTTTGGGGTCCCTTTTGGGGGGACACCGAACGGTGGGACACCCTGCGGTGTCGGGGCCAGCCGCGCCGGTTCCTGCGTGAAGACGGGGACCCGCCCTGCCACCGGCCGGGCCGGTTCGCCGAGGCCCGCCGATACAACAGGCCTATGCGGGCAGGCCGGGACGGACAGGGGTGGGCCCGCCGGAGAGGCCCCCTCTGGCAGGGGGCCCTGAGGCCACAATTTGGGCCCGGGGGGCTCCGCGGGAGCCTGGTCCGAAAAAAATAAGAAAAAACGGCCCCGACGGCTTGACAACCCGGGATGTTTGGGTATAGTATTAGTGTGTGAAGGAACGGTTGGCGCCTACCGTCCGTCGCGCCAAGCGTATAACGGATCGCCGTCCAAGGAGTTCGCGCCATCAGTATAGGCGCGGAGGGGTTGGTGGCAGTGCTGACGGGCGCGCCCAGGTTAGGGTTGGCCGGGCGCATCCGGAAAACCCGGGGGAGATGATGGCGACCGGGGCCGTGAAGGAGGGATGCGGCTCCGGTCCTTTTTTGCGCTGATGCAGCCGCAGGTTTAGAGCCCCCGCGCCGCCGAGGCTGTTCGGCCCACCGATTACTCGGGCGGCTCCGTCGGGAAGTATTCCTCGATGATCCGTTCAACGATGTCCTCGCTCGCCACGCGAATGCGGCCTTCCTGGTCGAGCACCACCGTGAGGGGCGCCCACGCTGTTGGCGGGTTGGAGGCGCTCTTGGCCCGGAGGAAAACAAGGATTGAGCCTGCCTTCCCTCGCTCACGATTGTCGCGCGGCTTCCCGGGGACAAGATAGTAAGAACACCCTCTCGGATCGACGGATTCGGGTGACGGCGGAGCGGCCTCCCGTGGACCGTCGCGGTAGGTGTAATAGAGTTGCTTGCGCGCGAGATGCCCCGAAAGAACTAGTTCGGTAAGATGTTCGGGGCGACTGCCGTCATCGTCTGCCGCGTAAGCATCGAGGGCCTTTTTGATAACCCGCAGGTCCTCTATGGCGGGCGCCAAAAACTTTTCGCGCGTGACCCAGTCCCGTCGGACTTCGGCCAGGGCGACCATGGCGACGGCGGTGACGACGATTCCAACGACTGCTACCATCCGTCGCCTCGCCCGTTCGCGTTCCATGTTGCGGCGGGGCGCTTTCGGCCGCGGCCAGAAGACCCATACGACACCGCCCACTCCCGCGAGGCCCGTCACCCCCTGCCACACGTGGTGCAGGATGCGGTTGACCGTCCAACTCGCCCGGACGGGGAGCGCCCCATAGGCCGCGACCAGCAAGATGACGGCCGCCAGGCCGATGCCGATGGCCCAGAGGAGTTGCTTTCTCGTCATCCGCCGTCCTTTCCGGCAGCCATTACGCGACGAATTACCCGGGCCACCGCGCGGCCCAGCACCCGATAGCCGCTCTCGGTGAAATGGATGCCGTCCTCCTGAAGCAAAGTATCGCGGCCGGCGTCCATGATGACGCTATACAGGTCGTTCACCAGGATGTCCTTCCGTCGGGCGATTTCGACCGAGGCGGCGTTGTAGGCCAGCCCCTCGGCCTGTATTTGGTCGAAGCCCCAGTTCTTGTGCTGCCAGCGCTCGTTGACCGGCGTCGTGGCCGCCCAGATGAGCCGTGCGCCGGTCTCATCCAGGATGCGCCCGAAAATCTCCTCCAGGTTGGCGCGGTATTGGGAAAGGAGCGCGCCGGGGTCGGCCGCGCCGAACGCACCGCCCAGGTCGTGCAGGCCGCAGTTAAGGTGGATGATCTCGGCCGGGCGCGAAATGGCCCACTCGTCCAGATGGGCGAGCACGTTGGCGCTCGTCCCGCCGTTCTCCTCGGGCCCCCAAACGTTCGCGCAGTCGGCCAGTTCCTGCCGCACGAAGGGCTGATACCCCATGCGGATGGAATCGCCGATTAGAATTACTTTCTTCATAACGTTCCTTTGCCGTTCAGGGCCGCGAATCACGCGGGCTTGCGGAGCGCCGACGCGCCCACGCGCCGATTCAGCCGCAAAGCCTTGCAGGCGAGGTCCAGGTGCGCTATGGTATCGGAATCCTGTCGGGCTTGTCCAGCGGATTTGGTTTCCGGGCCCTGGAACCAGGAGGTTCGCCCGTGGATGCCCTGCTGATTGTCGTTGTGACCTTTGCGGGTTACCTGGTGGCGTATCACACTTACGGGCGGTTTCTGGCGCGGAAGATTTTTCGGCTGGACGATTCGGCGACCGTCCCGTCCGTTCGCTTGGCGGACGGTGTGGATTACGTGCCGACCCGAAGGGGCATCATCTTCGGCCACCATTACGCGTCGATCGCGGGGACCGGTCCGATTGTCGGTCCGGCGATCGGCATCATCTGGGGGTGGGTGCCCGCGCTAATTTGGGTCTTTGTCGGCTCAATTGTCATGGGGGCGGTCCATGATTTCGGGGCGCTGGTCGTCTCCATGCGGAACGACGGCAAAAGTCTTTCGGAGGTGGCGGCCCGTTACCTCGGCACGCGGGCCCGCACGGTCTTCTTCCTGGTGGTCTTTCTGGAGTTGGTGATTGTTATCGCCATTTTCGCCGTCGTCATCGCTTCGATCTTCAACACGTATCCGACGGCGGTTTTCCCGATCTGGATAGAGATTCCGATTGCGGTCGCGCTCGGCGCCGCCGTTTACCGATGGAAGGCGAACGTGCTCCTCGCCACGGCCGTGGCTGTCCTGGCGATGTACGGAACGGTGGTCCTGGGTCAGTATCTTCCGTTTGAAATGAAGGACGTGACCGTGGGCGGCTGGGTCCTGCCGGCCACGGGCGTCTGGGTCCTGATCCTGCTGGTCTATGCCTACGTCGCCTCGACGCTGCCGGTGACGGCGCTCCTTCAGCCGCGCGATTATATCAACGCCTGGCAGTTGTTCATTGCGATGGGCCTTTTGTTCCTTGGAGTTGTCGGCTCGGCGTTTTTCGGCGGTCTGGAGATTGTCGCGCCGGCCTATAACGCCGCCCCGAAGGGCGCTCCGCCGATCTGGCCGTTCCTCGGCGTGACCATCGCCTGCGGCGCGATCTCCGGGTTCCACTGTCTCGTTTCGGGCGGCACGACATCCAAACAGGTCCGGCGGGAAAGCGATTCGCTGTTCGTCGGCTACGGCTCGATGCTCATGGAAGGCGCGCTGGCGATTCTGGTGCTCGTGGCGGTGGCGGCAGGCATCGGCATGGCCTACGAATCGGCCACCGGCGAGACGCTGACCGGCACCGCCGCATGGAACAGCCATTACGCTTCGTGGGAGGGCGTGACGAGCGGAGGCATCGGCGGGAAGGTCGCAGCGGTGGTGATCGGGGCGGCCAACATGCTTGAGACGATTGGAATCCCAAAAGTAATTGGCGTCATCATCATGGGGGTCTTCATCGCCTCGTTTGCCGGGACGACTCTCGACACGGCCACGCGCATCCAACGCTATGTCATTTCGGAGTTGGCGGCAGGCTTTCGCGTCAAGGCGCTTTCGAACCGGTGGGTCGCGACCCTAATCGCCGTCGGCACGGCGGGGGGCCTTGCCTTTGCGACGGGGGCGGACGGCGAGGGAGCGCTGACGCTCTGGCCGATGTTCGGCGCGGTCAACCAGTTGCTGGCTGCGCTGGCCCTGCTCCTGATTACGATTTATCTGCGCCGTCGCGGCACGTGGGGGTATCTCTTGACGCTCTTTCCCTGCCTTTTCATGCTGGTCCTGACGGTGTGGGCCATGGTGGTGAACGAAATCAACTTCGTCTCGGCCGGCAACTGGCTGCTCGTCGGCGTCAACGGCGTGACGCTGCTCGTGGCGCTGGCGCTGGCTTTGGAGGCGTTCGTCAATCTGGCCCGGCCGCGCAAATGCGAACTCAACCTGTGAATCCGGGGGTGGAGCAAAGGTCCCGGGTGATGTTTGAATCCTCTGTGAATGTTTTGTCCCGGGCAGGGAGTCACCCGTTCCGCCGCGGGCTCGCATTGGCGCCGCTTCAGCGCACCGCCCGCCCTCAAAGCGCCCGCCGAATCACCGCCAGAACCAGCAGAAACCCAGCCAGGCTCAGGAACCTTCGCCATCAGCGCCCCCCGAGTTCAGGTGCATCTTGAAACCGCGGTCGAATGCCTCGTCGAAATCCAGGACGCCGATGAAGTCCTCGCGGCGGTCCTCGTCGGTCTTGCGAAGGAGGCCGACCTCAACCATATTGAAAACCATGTTGCCGATGTCCTCGGAAGACCGGACGCCCCAACTCTCCAGGACCACCCGCGCCAGGCGGCCGAACTGTTCGAGCGCATGCTCGCGGAGCCCCTCGCACAACTCCCGCCCGCTGACGTGTCCCCTGCGGCCGGACTTCCGCACGGTGTATCCGAGCGCCTCGGAGACGAAGACGTAGGCGTCGCGGCTGTAGCGCCGGTCGCGCTGGAAGATGGCGTTCAGTAGTTCCTCGGCGGATTTTCGTTTATTCATTTTGCGATGGCGTCTTGTCGGCATGCGCGGCCTGTTCGGCTTTCGTTTCCTCGATCATCGCCTCCACCGCCTCCGGGTCGACGCGTTCGGCCAGCCGCTCGAACGAACCGATGGGGCGGTCCTCGACCCGCTCTGCCAGGCGCGTGAAGTCCGGCGTCGGCCCGCCCAGCAGCCGGCCCACCTTCTCGGCATAGCGTGGAAGGATGGGTCCCAGATACGCGGCCAGCAGGCGGATGCCGTTCAGCGCCGCCGTCAGCGCCGTCCGCGCCCGCTCGGGATCGGACGTGGCGATTTTCCACGGCTTTTCGCGTTCCATGTAACGGTTCAGCGCGTCGGCCTGGGCGGTGATGAGGCGCACGGCGCTCGAATACTCGCACGATTCGTAGGCCCGGCCAATTTCACCGCCGGCGGTCTCAATCTGCGAGACCAGCGCGCGGCCGGGCGAGTCGAGCCGACCGAGCCGGTTCTCCAGACGTCGCGCGAGCAGGCCCGCGGCCCGGCTAGGCAGATTGGCAAAGTTGCCCACGAGGTCCGCATTCACGCGCGCCACGAAATCCTGCGTCGAAAGGTCGATATCGCCGATGCCCTGCCCCAGTTTGCACGCGTAGTAGTAGCGAAGGTATTGCGGGTCGAGATGCGCAAGATAGGTCCGGGCGTTCACGAAGGTCCCGCGGCTCTTGCTCATCTTGTAACCGTCAACGGTCAGGAACCCGTGGACCCAGATGCGCACCGGCGTCCGGAACCCCGCCCCCGCCAGCATCGCCGGCCAGTAAAGGCCGTGGAAATAAAGGATGTCCTTGCCGATGAAGTGGTAGAGTTCCGCTTCTTCGCTCACCCAGTAGGACTCCAGGTCGCATCCCCGGCGCTTGCACAAGTCCTCGGTGCTTGCGATGTAGCCGATGGGAGCGTCCCACCAGACGTAGAAGTATTTGTCCTTCATATCGGGGATTTTGAATCCCCAATACGGCGCGTCGCGCGTAAAATTCCAATCGCGGAGGCCCTGGTCGAACCATTCCTGGAGTTTCGCCACGACGTGGGGATGGAGGTGCTCCTCGTTGACCCACTCGCGGAGCATCTGCTCGTAGGCCGTCACGAGGAAGAAGCCGTGCTCCGAGGTCCGCCGGGCGGCTCCCGACCCGCAAACCGCGCAACGTGCCTCGGTCAGTTCTGTCGGGCTGTAGGCGGCGCCGCAGGCCTCGCAACTGTCGCCGTACTGGTCGCCGGCGCCGCAGCGCGGACATTTGCCACGGATGTACCGGTCCGGCAAAAACATGGCGCACGATTCGCAATACGCTTGTTCGACGGTGCGCGTTTCGATGTGGCCCTTTTCGCGCAGGCGCCGGTAGAATGTTTCCGTCAAGGCCCGGTTTTCGGGCGAATGGGTCGTGTAGAAGTTGTCGAAGGCCACGTCGAAAGCGGCAAAGTCCCGCTCGTGTTCGCCTTTCATGCACTCGATGAGCGCCTCGGGGGCGACGCCCTCGGCCTGGGCGCGAAGCATAATGGGCGTGCCGTGCGTGTCCTCGGCGCAGACATAGACGCAGTCCCGCCCGCACGACTTGTGGTAACGGGCCCAGATGTCGGCCTGGACGTACTCAACGAGGTGACCGATGTGGATGGGACCGTTGGCGTAGGGTAAAGCGGCAGTCAGAAGAATACGTCGGGCCATTCAGTCCCCCTGGCCGGCGTTCGGCTTCTTGGTGTTTCGTTTGGGTTTGTCGTCGGCCTCGTGGTCCGCCTTCCGGTTTCGGCGGCGTCCTCTTCGTCTGGACCGCTTCCCGCCGCGGCGTGGCTTCGAGGGAGCGTCCGATTCGCCGGCCGCCGCCTTTTCGTTTGCCGCTTCCCGCGGCTCGGATTTCTCTTTCACCGGAGGTGGCGGGGAGACTTCCTTCTTTGGTTCGCGGCCGACCGCCTGCGGATCGATGTCACGTTCCAGGAGGCTCTCGACAGGCACGTTGACCCGTGCGCCGCTTTCCAGTTGGACGCCGACGATTTGGGTGACCACAGCCGTATCGACGACCTTTCCGACGCCGTCGGGCGTTGCGACGTAGGAGTTCCTGCGCGGCAGCCGCTTGGCGAGGTCGCTATAGGTTGCGTGTTCGAATCGGAGGCAGCACATCAGCCGGCCGCACTGACCGGAAATTTTCGTCGGGTCCAGCGTCGCCTTCTGCATCTTGGCCATGCGCATCGAGACGGGCGCGAGGTCCTTAATCCAGGCGCGGCAACAGAGGGGCCGGCCGCACCGCTCGTAGTCCCCCATCAGGCGTGCCTCGTCGCGGGCGCCGATCTGGCGCATCTCAATTCGTGTCTGAAATTCGTGGGCCAGATCGCGCACCAGCGAGCGAAAGTCGACCCGCGATTCCGCAAGAAAGTAGAAGATAATCCGGTCGCCGCCGAACAGATGCTCGACGGCCACCAGTTTCATCAGCAACTTTCGCGCTGCGATTTGCTCTTTACAGAAGACGGCCATGCGCTGCTCGCCTTCTTGCAGGTGCCGGGCCTCGATCTCGTCGGCATGAGTCGCCGCGCGGAGCACGTCGCCGGCAACCCCGGCGGCGACGTTCTGAGCGGCACACTGGCGGCGCCACGGACACAAGATGGCGCCTAGTTCCTGGCCCCGGTCCGACTTGATCACAACCTGCTGGCCGCGCTTCCACTCTTTCAGCGTGCAGGTAAATCGCCCCACCAGGCCTATCGACCCATAGCGCACGACGACCGAGGGAGGCTGCGGCTCGGCAGGGGGTGCTTGCGGCGTCTCGGGCGATTGGGCGGCATCGGCCGGTGCGCCCTTATCAGCCGAGGGCATTTTCGGCGGCGTCGGAGCCGCCGCCCGCTCGGGAGCGCCCGGCGGGTCGGACGGGCGGGCCTGGCCGCCCGTCTTCTCGGAAGACACATTCGGGTCGGCCCCCACCTCGGGCGCGCCTGGAGTGCGCGGCGTCTTCTCATCAACCAAAACAACACCTCCGGCCCCTTCGGAACCGATTGGAGTCTGAAGTCATGAACGGGTTGATTATACGGATGAGGTGCATGGCCTTCAATGCGCTTTTGCACCGGAGGCGATACAGGCTGGTGATTCCACGTCGTCGCGTGTCGGGAGGGCGGGGGGGCTATTCGGACGACGTGCGGGCCAGGGCGTCCAGGATAGTCTGCTCCGGGCCCCCCTCGCTGCCGCGCAGCGCCGCAGCGCGCTCCAGATAAGGACGGGCTTCCTCTTCCCGCCCCGCCGCATGCAGAACATAGCCCAGCAAAAAGTTGAGCCCGACGTCTTCGTCGTTCCGCGACACCGCCGTTTTGAGATCCGTGACGATGCGTTCGAAGGCTTCCGGGGCCGGATACGCGGCCGCCGGATTCGGCGCATTTTCGATCCACCTGGGCCGGGCGGTGAGGAGGCGTCCAACCGCCAGAGCGGCCTGATGATAATGCTGGAGGCCGAGCAGGGCATGCACCCGGCCGAATACGGCCGCGAAGCGGTCCGGCGCCAGGACCCACGCGTCGGCGTACAGGCTCTCCGCCTCACGGTATTTTCCGTCCCTCATGGCGGCATGGGCGCGCCTGACCGAATCGGCATATCGGCTTCCGGCAACGATGGGTGTTGCCGCCACATCCCACCCTCGTCCCAGCCCCTCGACGGAGGTCCAGGAGCGAGCGTCCCCCGCCTCAGGCTGGGTTGCGGCGTCCTGCATCTTGAGCGTCGTCTCGAATAGGAGGGATTCGCTGCTCTCTGCCGCTTCGCTTTCAAGGTCCGACGGTTCCGTTCGGTCCGGATTGAAGATGTTTTCGGGTTCCCGCCCCTCGAAGCCGGGCGTGAACCATTCCGTCCGCTCCTCGGCATCCGGCCCCGGCGGCGGGCGCTCACCCTCGGCCTCCCCGGTCAATCTCTCAAGCCACTCCCACAGCCCTTTGGGCATGGGGATGCCCTCGGCAGGGATTCCTTCCCCTTCGGTGGCGGCCTCTTGTGGCCGGAGGGAATACGGACGCGCTGTCGGCTCGCGCGCGGATTCTCCGCTTTCTGGAAGCCGCATAGCCGTCCCAAATAGGTCGGGAAGGGGCGGAACATAAATCGGCGGTGGGGCAAAGCGTATCCCGGCGCTTGCCGCCGTCGTCACGCCGGCCGACTTGGCGAAATAGGGCAGCGGCGCCCCATACTCCACGCCCGTCCCGATGTCCGCCACGGACACGCTGTCCCGCCGGAAATTGCTGAGGCTCAGCGATGGAAGGCTCATCGCCAGTTCGCTGCCCGACTGGGTGTATGGGACCGACCCCTGGAAAGATTTCCCGGCGCGGACGTTCCCCGTCACGAAGTAGTTCCGCAACTGCACGGCTTCGAATGAGTATGGATCCACTCGCGCGGGGGGCTGATACCCGTAGCCCACCGGACCCGGCCGGTGCCGCAGCGGCGGCAGACGCAGGTCATAGCGCAGCGGAACATAGCGCTGTCCGAACGCCGTGGCGTCGGTGAAGCAAATCGCCGCGGCGCCCAGCGCGGCCAATGCAACGATAGCGAGAGGCCTCATGGCAACCTCCCCGACGCCCGCCTCTGGAAACGACTCGGAGGCCTTGCGGGCGGCGCCTTTTTTATCGGCATCCTCCGCCCCCGTCCCTCAGTATTCATTATAACCGGTTTTCGGAAGGATTGGCAGGGGCAAAGCCGGCCGTTCACCTTCCCCGTTCGCCCGAAAGGAAGTGGATCGCAACCCCCACGATCGCCACGAGCCGGGTTGCCGGTCGGCTTCTTCCCCCTTATGTTCCGTTATGGACCTCGACGGGGGCTTTCTCGGCGTGCGAGGACGCCTCGAAATACAGATGCTCTTCCTTCACGCTGACCGTGATTCGGTCTTTTCCCTTATACGAGCCGCGAAGCAGTTCCTCTGAGAGGTGGTCCTCGATTAGGTTTTCGATCGCCCGTCTGAGCGGCCGCGCGCCGAAGTCCGGGTCGTAGCCCTTGTTGATGATGAACTCCTTCGCCTCGTCCGTCAGTATGAGTTCGAGGCCCCGCGTCTGGAGGCGTTCGTGGACCTTCGCCGATTCGATGTCCACGATTGACTTCAGGTCCTCCCGGGTCAGGTTGCGGAACATGATGATGTCGTCCACGCGGTTCAGGAACTCGGGCCGGAAGTGCCGCTCGATCTCCTTCATGAGCATCTCTTTGGTCTGCTCGTAGGTGGCTTCGGTGCTTTTTTTGCGGAACCCCAGCCCCGCCTGATTCTTGATGATCTCGGCGCCGAGGTTGCTCGTCATGATGAGGACCACATTTCGAAAATCGACGCGGCGGCCGAAACTGTCCGTCAGGTTTCCCTCTTCCATGATCTGCAGGAGCATGTTGTATACGTCCGCATGGGCCTTCTCGATTTCGTCCAGGAGCACGACGCTGTAAGGCCGGCGGCGGATGCGCTCCGTCAACTGGCCGCCTTCCTCATACCCCACGTAGCCGGGCGGCGCGCCCACCAGACGCGATACATTGTGTTTCTCCATATATTCGGACATATCCATCTGGACGAGGGCGTCCTCGTCGCCGAACATGAACTCGGCCAGGGCCTTTGCGAGCAGCGTCTTGCCGACGCCGGTCGGGCCGATGAAGATGAAGCACCCCATCGGCCGGCGCGGGTCTTTCAGGCCGCTTCGGCTGCGACGCATGCTCTTGGCGACGGCGTGAATAGCTTCGTCCTGGCTGATGACGCGCTTGTGGATTTCGTCCTCCATGTGCAGGAGCCGCGCGGTTTCCTCGCTTTCCAGTCGCGTGAGCGGGACGCCGGTCATGCGGCTGACGATTTCGGCGACCGTTTCCTCATCGACGATACCTTCGGTTTCCTGTCCCTGCTCGCGCCACTCGGCCAGGAGGGAGTCTTTCTTGGCGCGTAGGGTGTCGATCTTGTTTCGCAGTTCGGCGGCTCGCTCGTAGGCCGAGGCGGCCACCGCTTCCTCTTTTTCCTGATTCAGCCGCTCAATCTCCTGCTCGATGTGGGTGACATCCGGCGGACGGGTCATCGCCCGCAGCCGGATCCGCGCCCCCGCCTCGTCGATGACGTCGATCGCCTTGTCGGGCAGATACCGGCCGGAGATATACCGGTTCGACAGGTTGACGGCGGCGTCGATGGCGCCGTCGGTAATTTGGACCCGGTGGTGGGCCTCGTAACGGTCGCGGAGCCCCTTCAGGATGGCCACGGTTTCCTTGGACGTCGGCGGGTCGACGATGATCGTCTGGAACCGCCGTTCCAGCGCCCCGTCCTTCTCGACATACTTGCGGTACTCGTCGAGGGTCGTGGCGCCGATGCACTGGATCTCGCCGCGCGACAGGGCGGGCTTCAAGACGTTCGAGGCGTCGATGGCGCCTTCGGCGCCGCCGGCGCCGACGAGCGTGTGAAGTTCGTCGATGAAGAGGATGACGTTCCCCACCCGGCGCACCTCGTTCATGACGGCCTTAATCCGCTCTTCGAACTGGCCGCGATACTTCGTGCCGGCCACCATCATCGCCAGGTCCAGAACCACGATTCGCCGGTTCAGCAGCAGTTCGGGCGCCTCGTTGCTGACGATCTGCTGGGCCAGTCCCTCGACGATGGCGGTCTTGCCGACGCCCGCTTCGCCGAGGAGGACCGGATTGTTCTTGGTCCGGCGGCAGAGGACCTGGATGACCCGCTCGATTTCGTTGTGGCGTCCGATGACGGGGTCGAGTTTGCCCTCGGAGGCTAGGAGCGTGAGGTCACGGCCGAACGAATCGAGGGCCGGCGTCTTCGATTTTCCGCCGCGACGCTCTCCTGTCGCGGCCTGTCCTTCCATTGTTGTGCCGAGGATGTTGAGGACTTCGCTGCGCACGTCGTCCAGTTTGAGCCCGAGGTTCATCAGCACCTGGGCCGCCACCCCCTCGTTTTCGCGCAGCAGGCCCAGCAAGAGGTGCTCCGTGCCGACATAGTTGTGGCCGAGGTTGCGGGCTTCTTCGATGGCGAACTCGAGGACTTTCTTGGCCCGCGGTGTCTGGGGCAGTTTCCCCATCGTGACCATGTCCGGGCCGCTCTTGACGATCTTCTCCACTTCCAGGCGGATCTTCTTCAGGTCGATTCCCAGGTTGTGGAGGACGTTGGCAGCCACCCCCTGGCCCTCTTTCACGAGACCCAGAAGGACGTGTTCCGTGCCGACATATTCGTGATTGAAGCGCTGGGCTTCCTGGTTGGCGAGCGCCATCACCTTACGCGCCCGATCTGTGAATCGTTCGAACATCGCCTGCGCCTCACGCTACGGCCGGGTCCCGACCATCTTTCGGCCACCGATCAGCCGGGAGGCCCCTGCCTTCTGTTCTCTCTATTCTAGCACCCGAGGTGCCGCTGTTCAAGCCGACAAATGTGCCGGGGGTATGGAAAGCGGTCCTGGGGCCGTTTGGTTTATCGTCAGAATCCGCCCTCAGCCGCAGCAAAACCGGCCCTGCGGCCCCCAACTGGGGGATTTTCGAGCAGAATGCCACGGACAAGTCACTTGGCGGGCGACGCGGCGGGCCGCCCGAGGGACGCCAGTTCTCGCTCAATCTCGAAGTCCCAGCGCCCTTCATCATCGAGGTAGCGGGCCCGCGCAAGGTAGGCCCGCGCGGCAGCGGCGTCACCCCGGCGCCGCGCGACCGACGCCAACTGAAGCGTCGCCTCCACGTCGTCGGGGTCCGCCTTCAACAGGTCCTTGCAGATGGACTCGGCCTCTTCGAGCCGCCCCTGGAGGTGCGCAGCCAGGGCCGACTTGAACCATTGGTCGCGTTCTTCACCGCCGGAGAACCGCTTGTCGGCCCGAAGCCTCACCATCAGGTCCACCTGGGGCGCCGCGTAAAAAACGATGGCCGCAGCCGCAAAAAAAACGGGCCAGTAGGAAGCCGCGCGGTCGGCCCGAAAGATAACAATAAGAAGCAGACCTCCCAACGCCCCGCCCCACACAAGGGCGTAAAGCGCACCAGCGAGGACCCGGCCAACCATAACGTGCCCCGCTCCCGGAACCAGGAGATTGGCCGGCCAGACCCAAACCGGATGTGCCGGGGGGTGCGTCATGGCATCTCTATCTCTGTATCTTCGTAAAATTCGCCGGCCTCGCCGGGCGGCGGCGCGGGCATTCGACCGTTCGGACCCGTTCCGACGCCGTCGGGCACGAATGCTTCGGGATGGTCCGCCTTCAGCCGCCCCAACTCTTCCTCGACGAACTCGGCCGCGACGAAGGCCTCAACGGCGGCCCGCTCCATGTCCATTAGCGCCGATTCCAGTTCCCGGCGCCAGACGAGCGGCGCCGGCCGGTCCGCCAAATGTAACTCTTTCAGCCCCCAGTTCAGTTCACACCGTTCGCCGGGGGGGCGGCCGCGCGCCAACGCCTGGACCTCGGCGAAATGGACCCGCCGATGCACCCCCTCCTTCGCCTTCTCCATTTTCGGCACCAGCCAAAGAGTCCCTGCCTGGAGCATGGGCGGCACGGGGACCGTGCCGTCGTCGCCAATCGGCAGCGCCTTCATGTGCACCAACCGGTATCGCTTCACGGTTTTGGCCGGCACGTTGACCCGAATCGGCTGCCGACACGCGAACGCCGCGTCAAACACCTGCTGGTTGCGAACGTTGCGGTCCCCTTCGGCCACGCCTGCGCCGTCGTATTCATATACCCGTAATAAAACGTAGCCGTCGGAAACCGGTCGGCCTTGCGGATCGCGAACG
This sequence comes from Phycisphaerae bacterium, assembly GCA_035527275.1. Taxonomy (GTDB): domain Bacteria; phylum Planctomycetota; class Phycisphaerae; order FEN-1346; family FEN-1346; genus DATLBA01. The sequence goes on along the minus strand of DATLBA010000045.1, from coordinate 20,082 downwards.
GGGAGCGTCCGGCCCAGGCCGGTCGGCAGTTCCGGCCAGATGGCGAAGGGCAGGGCGCACCCCGACCCCCCAAAGGCCCCGACCGCCAAGCAGAGCGTGACGAAATATGCCCACCCACGGTTCATGAGGGCCCTTATATGACGCGGGACTCGCGCGGGTCAACCGTTTTCCCTCTGATGCGGGAAGGATTGCCAAAACGGCAGCGCGGATGCCGGTCGTCCGGCGCGACCTGTCGGAATGGCAGCCTCGGGTAAAAGCCGCCGCTTGTATTCCCCGACGAAAGCCGCTAAAATGAATGTTCTGGGCCTTCTGAAGCCCATGTCGCAGCGCCGAGCGGCTGTGGCATGGGTTTTGCGGAACCATCATTTGCGGGGAAAGTCCGCGGCCGCAGGCGGCCGATTCCCGCCGGATGGCTCAATACCGAAAGGAGCAGCACAATGGCTTCCAAGAAGATTATCGGCATCGACCTCGGGACCACAAACTCCGTCGTGGCCGTCCAGGAAGGTGACAAGACCACGGTCATCCAGAATGCCCAGGGGAACCGGATTACGCCTTCGGTGGTGGCCATCACAGACAAGGGGGAGCGCCTGGTCGGCCAGGTCGCCAAGCGCCAGGCCATTACCAATCCGCGCAATACCATCTCCTCGATCAAGCGGTTCATGGGCCGACGCCACAACGAGGTCAAGGAGGAGGAGAAACTTGTCCCCTACGAGATCGTCGGCGGGCCGGATGAACTGCTCAAGGTGGGGGTGCGCGGCAAGGATTATACGCCACCGGAAATCTCGGCCATGATCCTCCAGGACTTGAAGCGAACCGCCGAGGACTATCTCGGCGAGGAGGTCCAGAAGGCCGTCATCACCGTTCCCGCCTACTTCAACGACTCGCAGCGCCAGGCCACCAAGGACGCCGGGGCCATCGCCGGTTTGGATGTCGTCCGGATCATCAACGAACCCACGGCCGCCAGCCTGGCCTACGGCCTGGAGTCCAAGAGAAATGAGAAGATTGCCGTCTTCGACTTCGGCGGTGGCACGTTCGACATCTCGATTCTCGATGTCGGCGAAGGCGTCTTCGAGGTGGCGGCCAGCAAAGGTGACACGCACCTGGGCGGCGACGACCTCGACCAGCGCGTCATCGATTATATCGCCGACGAGTTTAAGAAAGGGAGCGGCATTGACCTCAGGGACGACCACCTGGCTCTGCAGCGGCTCAAGGAGGCGGCCGAGCGGGCCAAGTGCGAACTCTCCAGCACGCTCGAGACGGACATCAACCTGCCGTTCATCACCGCCGACTCCAGCGGCCCCAAACACCTGACGATGAAAATCACGCGCGCCAAGTTCGAGGAACTCGTCCGAGACCTCGTCGAACGCTGCCACACGCCCTCGAACGAATGCATCGCAGACGCCAAGGCGAAACTCAAGACGGACAACCTTCAGGTGGACGAGGTCGTCCTGGTCGGCGGCTCAACCCGGATTCCCATGGTCCAGGAACTCGTCAAAGGCATCTTCGGCAAGGAACCCCACAAGGGCGTCAACCCGGACGAGGTCGTCGCCGTCGGCGCCGCCATTCAGGGCGCCATCCTTGCCGGCGAGTTCGAGGACAAGGAAATTGTCCTGCTGGATGTGACCCCCCTCACCCTCGGCATCGAGACGCTCGGCGGCGTTATGACCACGCTCGTCGAACGCAACACGACCATCCCGACGGGCAAGAAGGAAATCTTCTCCACCGCCGCCGACAATCAGACGACCGTCGAGATCCACGTCCTTCAGGGCGAGCGGCCCATGGCGCGCAACAACCGCACGCTCGGCCGGTTCCAACTGGCGGGCATCCCGCCGGCACCGCGCGGCATGCCGCAGATCGAGGTGGCCTTCGACATCGACGCCAACGGCATCCTGAACGTCGCCGCCAAGGACCTCGGCACCGGCAAGGAACAGTCGATCGTCATCACACAGTCGTCCGGCCTCTCCGACGAAGAGGTCCAAAAGATGAAAAAGGAGGGCGAAGCCCATGCCGAAGAGGACAAGAAACTCCGCACGCTCGTCGACAAACGCAACCAGGCCGACGCCCTCGTCTACAGCACCGAAAACACGCTCAAAGAACACGGGGACAAACTGGGCGCCGACGACCGCAAACGCATCGAGGACGCCATCAAGGAGGTCAAGGAAGCCATCCAGGGCGATGACGTCGCCCGCATCGACCGCGCCGTCGAGGCTCTGAACCAGGCGTCGCACTCCCTGGCCCGGATGCTCTATCAGCAGGCCGAAAGCGCCCAAGGCGCAAGCGCCGGCCGGCCGGGCGGCACCGCTGAAGGCAAGACCGAAGGTGACGATGACGTCATCGACGCCGAATACGAAGTGAAGGAGTAGCCGCGAGCCACGGCCTTCGAGCCACGAGCAAAATGACAGCGCGGAGGGCCCGCCTAAGGCGGGTCCTCCGCATTTGTTTTAGCCACGACCCGCCTCTCGGGCGGCGCTTACCGCTAGAAGTTGTCGTAACCGAGCCGATGTTCCTCCTCGGCCTGAATGATGATTTTCGGGCGGATGAGGATCAGGAGGTTCCTTGCGTACCGCAGGCTCGCCCGGTTGCTGAAAAGTCGCTTCAGGATGGGAACCTTCGAGAGGAGCGGAACGCCCGTTTCGGCTTCCGTTTCGGTGAACCGTTTGCTGCCGCCTAGAAGGAGCGTGCCGCCATCCGGCACACTCACGGTGGTCATCACTTCCTGGACCGCCACGACCGGAAGGTCGATTGTGATCTGGGCGGGTGAGGCCGCGCCGGCGGCATACGCCTCCACCACCGTTGTGTCGAAGCGGATGATGTCCGCCACCTGGGGGCGAAGGTCCAACTGGACGTAGCGGCGGTCGGCGCTGACTGTGGCCTTGACGTCCAACGTTGACCCGGACGGGAGGCTGCCGATCATGGGGTTCCATCCGACGGCATACTCGGAAACCACCGGTTCGGCGTCCGCGATGTATGACTCCACCTGAGCGACGGCAATGTAGGCGCGCTGGCCGTTGTAAAGCGTGATGCGCGGGGCAAAGAGCATCGTCGAGCGCACATCGGCCTGAATGGCCCGCAGGAGGAACCCGACCTGGACGCTGTCGAGGAAAACGCCGCTGACAGCAAGCCCGCCCTCACTCGCGGTGAAGTCGGCGAAAGACGTCCCGGCCAGAGACAGCAAGGTCGAGGTGCCTAACCCGTTTGAGCCGGTGCTGGAAACGACGATCGGCTGACCGTATTGGGTGGTGGCAATGCCGGGAAGCGTACCATAGGCGCTCCCGGAGGCGACGGCCCCCGGGTCCACGACGGCGTTGCCGGCGGGGTCGAAGTGGTGGGAGGACGGAAGCGCCACGTCCACGTCCAGGGTAATATCCTGGAGGAACTCGTCGGTGACCCGCACGAAGCGGGCCTCGACGCTGATCATGATGGCCCGCTCGCGGCGCAACATTTCCAGGAGGTCCGCGATGCGCTCGTGGCCCCGGCGTGTCTGGGTGGTGACGAGGAGGCCGTTCATATAATCGATGGCGGCGGGTCCGCCCTCATCCGTCCAGGCGGCGACATCCGGGTCGGACATATTGTTGACGTTGCGTTTGACGATGTCCATGAGTTCATCCGGGCCGATGACCTCCTCTTCTTCTGCTGCTGCGCCGGCGCCGAACAGTTCGCCGAAACCGCCCCCCCCGGCCACCCCGCCCGCCGCGGCCTGGGTGATATCGCCGGGGTCAAACCGCGGCGCCATGCCGGAGAAATCCGGAATCCGGGCCACCAAGTCCTGTACCGGGTAGGTCACGATCGGCAGGTTCTGCTGAAGTTTTTCCCGCGTGGTCACCAGGATGTAGCCCGCTTCGACCTTGTAGCCGAGTTCCGCCCCCAGGATCAGGTTCATTACCTCCTCGACCGACACCCCCTTGACCTTCAAATCGACGACGCGCGTCGAGAGGTCGATGCCCTGGACCTGGAGGTCCGGGTCGGGCACGATGTTCAGACCGCGCTCGACCTCGCTGATAAATCTCAGGACGTTGTCCAGGCTGGTGTGTTCGAAGTCCAAGTCGATCTTTTCCTGTAGTAGGCGGCGGGTTTCGGCGACCGCCTCGGGCTCGGCCGAAACGACCCTGGTGAATTCGCGGCGGAAGTCGGTCAATTCCTTCCAGGTCTTCGGCTGCGGATACCGCAGGAAGGTCTTGACGCCGTTGACCTCCTCGCCGGGATGGGTGGCGGCTTCCTCCAGGTCCGCCATGGCTTCGACGGCCCCCGTCTTCCGCACCTTGCGGAGGTCCACCTGCCGCGCCTGTGACTCCAGATACAACAGGTCGTCCCTCCACAGGCGGGCGCGCTCGTCCAGCGGGTCGATGGCGATGAGCCGGTCGAGCACCTGGATGGCGGGGGCGAATTGCATCGAGCGGCGAAGTTCGGTCGTCCGCTCCCACAACTGCTGAACCTTACGCTGCTGCTCTATCTCGTATTGCCGGATGCGGTCGGCCTCGGCGTCGGCGGCCTCGGCTTCGGCGCGCCGGCGCCGGAGGACCTCGGCCTCCTCTTTCTGGGCGAGGACCTGCCTTCGCATCACGTAAACCTCTTCGCGAAGCCGCTCCGCTTCCTCGGGCGAAAGGACGCGCGCCAAATCGATCTGGCGGTCGGCGTGGGCCAGCGGCCGCAGCGCTTCGTTCAACTGGTCCGGCGTCTCGGCCTTCCGCCTGGCCCGCTCGCTCTCGGCCAGCAACTCCTGCACATTGGCCGTTATCCGCTGCCTTTCGATATCCCGGCTCGTCCGGATCCGGCCGATAACGGGTTCCTCGCGCTCGGCCAGCCGCTTCATTGCCTCGTCGCGTCCCTGCCTGGCCCGCTCATTCTGGGGCCACAGGTCCATGGCGCGCGTGAAATGGATTTTCGCCTTGGTGTATTCATGGTCCGCCAAAGCCATCTCGCCGAGGCGGATCTCCTCCTCGGCTTCGGCGCGCCGGGCTTGCTGGGCAAGGGTTCGTCGTTCAGCCGCCTCCTTTGGCGCTTCGACGAGAGGCTCCTCGGCGCGGGCTTCTTCGGCGGGTTCCGTCTCCTCCGCCACGACGACGGGGGCCATCTCTGCCTCTTCCTCTGCGACGGCGGCCTCCTCGGCGGGGGCCTCGGGAGCCGGCGCCTGGGCCAGTTTCTTCTCCAAGCCCGAGAGGGCCGTCCGCTCGAACCAGCCGAGGTTAACGTCCATCGACCGGACCTCTTTGACCCTGTCGCGGGCCTCCTCCGTCCGGCCGCCCGCCAAGGCCCCCTTCGCGCGATCCAGGAGGGCTTTGGCCTTTTCCTGGGCCCCCCGATGGCGCTGTTCGGCCACCTGGAGAAGCCCCTTGGCTTGGTCGCGTTCCCGCTCATCCAGGTAGGGGCTATTGGCCGCCGACTTCAGTTGTTCGACGGCCGTCGCCAGGCGCCCTTCCTCAAGGGCTTCTTTACCCTGGACGAAGGCTCCCTGGTCCGCGGCCTTCGCCTCGACCGCCTTTCGGCTCTTTTCAAGGAGCGAGTCGTGCTTCCCCTTGTCCCAGAAGCCAAGGGTGTCGCGGTCGATCCGGTCGAGCCGTTTGAGTGCGGCGTCATACTTGTGGAGTTTGTGGAGTTTCTCGGCCTCGCGCAACAGTGTTGTGGCATCCTCTGCTTGGGCGGCGACAGCGACCGCCACGACGCCGACCAGAACCCCTGCGACACCGACAGCCAACAAGATTCGGTACGAGTTCACAATAGAATCCTCCTTGTGCCATGCGGGGAATCGGACACCGCTCCGGCGGGTGGGCGCGAGGCGCCCCTCGGAAAACTGAACGTGTAAGATTCGCGGTGTCCTGCTAGTGCTCCCTGCTACGACCGCTTCCGCTGCTCCGGGAATAAGATCGCATAAGTCGAATGAATGCCGTTTCTTACTGCACCATCGTGGCCATTTGAGGCAGTGTAAGCAAACCCGCCTGCGGCCACAAGGAAAATTTGTGGTTTTTTTTGCCTTCCGGCCGCCCCCCGAACGGGCCTCGGGAGGCCGGCAGCGGCCGCTCCCCGCCGGATTACTTTTCCCTCTCCTGCCGCCGCAGGACGCCGGGCGTCAGGTTCCGGACCACGGGGCCGTGTCCTCTCCCTTTCCTCGCGGGGGCTGACCGGAGGTTGGCGTCTGTGGCGGGAGCCCTTCCCGGGCCTTGCGGTCTTTGTTCGCGGCGTTTTTGTCCTCCCACTCGATGCGCTCGCCGAGATTGCCCTGCATATCCGCGAAGATTAAGACGCTCGTCGGGACTGTCTGCTTCTTGCCCGGAGGCGGAGGCGTATACGTATACGGGAAGTCCCGGACCAGGTCGACCAACACCGCACCGGGGTTGAATTCCACGGTCGTGGTCACTTCGTCCTGCGAACCCGGCACGATGAGCGTGATGCGGCGTTTCTGATGGAAGATCGGCATACCGATGCGGCAGGGGACGCTGCGCGCGATCACCCACTGGCCATGCATCCACCGGTGCAACTCAAGGTTGGCCCGGTCGCCAAACGTGCCGACGAAGTAGAAGTGCACCAGTTTGGGGACGTGCATCTCGGCGCTCGGTTTGCCCCACTCGCCCTCGAGCGCCAGCACCCACCGATCCTCCCTCGGCTCGCAGTTGCCCTGGCCGTAAACGGGGTTGAATATGGAAACCCGCATGCGGTACTGGTAGGTCTCGCCGGGGCGGACCGAAAGGTCGTGCGCCCAAACGGTGGCGTAGGTGTGTGGCGGCTCGCCGCCTGCCGGCGCGCCTTGCGCGGTCGGCGGCAGGGGAGGGGAAATGTCCTCGTCCTCAAGATCCTCGGGCACCCACCCGCCGACGGTCGCCGGCGGCGCCCTCACCGGGGTGGTCGCCAGGCCACCTTCGGCCGCACCGAGCCCGGGAGCCCCCACGGCCGCCTCCCTTGCTATTCCGCCGACCTGGCGGGGCTGAGCCACACCCGACACACCCCCGGCCACGTCGTAAACGGTCTGCCCCTCTGCGGCAGTCACCAAGGCGAAGAACGGCGTCCGGCGCACCTGTTCCTGGATCCCGAGCAGGCCCAGCCGCCAGTAAAACACCTCCTTCGCGGCGCGGGGATTGGCGGGCTTTTGCGGCAGTTTGGATTTAACCGCTTCTGGAATCGCCGACGCCACGTCCTCCCAGTCGGACCACTCGCCGTCAGGTTTCCGCATCCGCCGTTGGACCTCGACGGACGTGATAACGATCTTTTCCTGCTCGGTGTTCCCCTCCTTGTTCAACTGGAACTGTTCGTCGAGGTCGAAGCGGCCGACACAACTGACCCAGGCGATGTCCGAGAGTTTCTCGGCGGCCATCTCGGCCAGGGGAGAGAGAACGGCCTCGGTCGTCACCCCCAGCCCGGTGACCACCTGGACCTCCTCGACCGCCAGGATGCGCTTCGGCAGATGGGCCGGTTTCCTGTCCGTGACCACAACTTCCCCGGTCCGATAGGGCGGGATGAAGTCGCGGTCCCCGGGCCACATTTCCGGCAGGAGGGCCAGTCGGTTCTTGAAGCCCTCGGCCGTGGGCAGCGGCTGATCGAGGCCGAGTTCCTTCCGGTCCTCCGGCGTCAACACGCCCCTGCCCTCGTCGGTCTTGATGGTTTCAATCAGGTCCCCGAGTTCTGTGCGGGGGGCCGCGTGGCTGTCCCGCCTCACGATACAAAACGTCAGCGAGGCCAGGAAAACCACGGCCGCCACCAGGACCACCACCTTCTCAAAATGCCTCCCCAGCCAGGATGCCCTCAGGTCGGTTGCCATCCTTAAACTCCTTCGGCCAGCATACCGGTTGTAGGTCGGCCGCGTCTCGGCTCGAACATGGCCTCAGTCTTTTCCTAGGGCGGCGGCAGACGCGACGGCTTCGCTCTTCGGTGTCGTCACCCGTCCTCCCCCCTGCAACTCAAAGATCAGCGACTCTCCCACCACCCGGAGCAACACGACGCCGGCGCTGCCGTATTCCTCGCGTTCGGTCGCCAGCAAGCCGCCGGACCGCTCAAATGTGATCTCGATGATGGGTTCAAGGCGCCACGCCTCGACGGTGAAGAAACTTTCGGTTCCCTTCAGCCGCCGGATTAACTCGCCGCAGAGTCGCGATTCCACCACCACGACCAGGCTAAACGGGAGGGCCCGGTAGAATCCCGGTTCGGAGACCCGTCCTGTCAGGGTGAGTGCGCGGGGCGACTCCCCGGGCCGGCGGGTTGACGTGGCCATCCGATAGCGTCCCGACGCCGCACTCATCCCACTGCCCTCAAGGACCGCGTATGAGCCCCCGATTCGAATCTCCACCAGTTCCTTGACCGGCGCGTTGCGAATCGCGGGCTTCTCGCCGAGAAACTCCTCGTTCAGATCGGCAATGATGCGGACGAGGTCCTCCATCAGCCAGATGTCTTCCTGGGCCTGGCGGCACATCGCCAGACTCGGCGCTTCAGGCTTGTCCACCCAATCGGGACGGGAAAAGGACCGTTTCGGGTCGGTGTACATCGCGGCCTTTTCAATCTGTCCGATCTTGTTCTCCTTTTCGGCGTCGGAGGCGTCTGCCGGCACCATCGGATTGACGGCGCCGAGGTGTTCGGCAAACCCCCTTAGAACATCATCGTAGGCCGCCTTGAATGAGTGACGAAGGTTCGCGTCCGTGCTGACGGGAAACAGGCCTTCTACGAGGGGCTCGCGCCGGATTCCCATTTCGCGGATCGCGTCGAGGACCTCCTGATACCGTTCTTTCCGCACGGCCACTTCCTTGGCCATGTCGGCAACCACTTGCTCGGTGTAGAGCGGTCTGCTCCCCAGGTCTTTGGCCTGCCGGGCGGCGCTGTCCAACTGCTTCCGTATTCGACCGGACGGACGGCGATACTGGAACTGGACGATCAACCCCACCAAAATCACAACGATGAGGAAAGCGCCGGCCAGGCCCAGCAGGAATCCGTGGCGTTTGACGAAATTCATCATGCCCTTATCTCCTCGCCTCCCCGGCCAAAGTCCTGCGGTCGGCCCCGAGACCTCTTGCGGCGACCCAGCCCGACGTTTCGGCACGGACGCGGCTCCGGCGGCGCGTCATCCTTCGGGTGTGGTTTCGACATCGGCCGGCTCCGCTCCGGCGCCCTCTTTCGGCGGTATCCGAACCAGCCACTCTGCCTCGAACCAGAAATCGCCGCTGCGGTCGATCCGGGCGGGCCTGGGCTGGACCTCCGCTCCGCTTGCCGATGCGTTTGCGGTTTTCGGCTCGCCCACAAAGCGCCTGTATTCCGGCCGACTTCCGAAACGGTCGGTCGATCGAATCCGCGCCAACTCCTCCACCATCCCCTGCGGGATCCTCAGGCGCGCCGTCCGCGGGTCCTGTTTCAACACCTCAATCAGGCGGCTGTTGACGAAGTTCAACCCGTCGCGCCCCGTCTTCGGTGTGATGCCGAGAATGTGGATGAGCACACCCGGCGTCGGCCCGGCCGGACCGACGGTCCCGGCGGCTTCCTCCGGCCCCGCTGCCGGTTCCTCCCTCTCATCCCCTCCGAGACTTTTTTGGCCAAAGGGGAGAACCTCGATGCTTTCGAGACCACGTCTGTCGGCGGTGGCCGCTTCCGAGTAGGTCCTGACGTCCGGCACATAGTGCATCGTGAGATCCAGCAGTTCCACAATGTTCAGGTTGGAGCGGGCCACGCCGCTGCCGGGTTTCCAGGTTCTCCACCGCTCATCGTACGGGAGCGTCTCCCAGACGGTGCGCAGCAGGTCGTAGGCATAGGTCTGATTGCCCACGAGGCCCTCGAGTTCGGCCATCTTTTTCTGTTGCTCGTGAAGCGCCACCTTCTGCTCGTCGAACAAGCGCTGCTGCTCTTCGCTCTTCTGAGCCAGACCCTCCACCTCCTTGGCGAGGCGGCCCACCTCGCCGGGCGTGCCCTCGACTTCTCCGAAGGTTTTGACCTGGTCGTAAGCAAAACACCCGAGGGCCACGACGAGCACAGCGGCGGCTCCGACGAAAAACGGCCGCTTCTTCCGCATAATCTTCTGGCTCAGAATCTCGGGCGGTAGGAGGCTCGTCCGAATGGTCGCCTGGCCCAACCCCTGGAGGGCCAACCCGAACGCTACGCCGAACGACAGGGCGTTCTCCCGGAACAACGGCGCATTCAGGGCGGAGGAGTCCGGCAGGCTGTTGAACCCCTCGACCTTCTCAACTTCCACGCCGAGGCTCTGGGCGAGGAACTTCCGCAGACCGGGCAGACGAAATGCATTGCCCATCGCCACGACGCGCTGGATGCGGCTGTCGCGGTGAAGACTCGTATAGTAGCCGATCGAACGCTGAACCTCGGTCAGCAGGTCGCCGAAGATCGGCCGCATCGCCTGGAACACCTGCCGCGCGTGCTTCGACTCGGCCGCGTGACGCTTCAGGTTCTCGGCCTTGGCGAACGGAAGTTTGAATGCCTTGCACAGGGCGTTGGTGAAGTTGTTCCCACCGAGCGGCACGGGCCGAATCCAAACGCGGTCGGCCTCGGCGATGACCAGGTTGGTGTTCTCGGCGCCGACGTCGACCAGAATCGTCGCGCCGCCGCCCTCGTGCCTGTCATACCTCAGAAAGTTGTACAACGCCACCGGCGCCATCTGGACGATGTCCGGCTCGATCTTCATGGCGAGGAAGTCGGACACGTAGTCGGTGACGATGTCGCGCTTCATCGCGAAGATGCCGACCTCCACCTCGCGCGAACCGGCGCCCGGCTCACCGATCGTCTGGTGGTCCCAGACCACGTCCTCCAGGTCGAACGGGATCTGCTGGCGGGCCTCGTACCGAACAATCTCGGGGACCTTTTTCGGCTCGACGGGAGGTAACTTGATGAAGCGGGTGAAACTGGCCTGGCCGGGAACGCTGATGACGATCATCGAACCCTTGAGGCTGTTGCGGCTCGCGAACTTGCCGAGCGCGCTCCGAATCAACTGCTGCTCATCAGCGTCGGGCTGGCTTAGGATTTTGGCGTGCTCGATAACGTCGAAGCCCACCGCCTGGAGACGGTTGTCGCGCCACCGGAGCCGAAGTGCCTTCAGGGCACATTGACCTACGTCAATCCCCCAAGCGGTCTTGGTGCTCGCCATATCGCGTTCCTCATTTTACGCGGGCGCCCGGGGCGAGTCCGTGTCCTGGGCATTCGCGCCGGGCCGGGTGGAATTCGGCCGCAAGCGATGCCCGGCAGGCTGCGTCGCGCCACTCTATTCTATTAGACGATTCGCAACGAAGGAACGTCAAGAGAAATTTGCCTCGCGGCTTCGCCTAAGCCCTTGTCCGACTGAGGGATGCCCTCTACGACGCCTTCCGGCCTCAGACACACTGGTGAACGAAGGCCTCGACCACCGCAACGGCATTCTCGGTCGGTGTCTCGGGCTTCGTCCCGATCCCGATGTACATCGGGATGAGTGGAGGAATCTTGCCGTTTACTTCAACGTTGGACGTTGAGTGTTGGATGTTCGACGTTCGTCGTTGCCGTTTGCGGCGCGCCTATACAGGCAAGCGGTGGCGCGGTGGGCAGGAATGCCTGCAGGCAGGCCCACCGCGCTATCCCCCATTTGGGGCCTCGAGCACATAATCGCGCGGTTTCATGCCGGTTCCTTTCCTTCGCCAAGTCATTTGCCAATACAGAAGCGCGAGAAGATTCGCTGCAGAACGCCGTCGTCGGCCCCGCAGCCTAGAATCCCGCCTAGTGCATCCAGCGCCTCTCGCAACTCCAGGGCCACGAGTTCCCCGGTGCCCTCGCCCTGCCGGGCCAGCCTCTCCGCCCGGGCCAGCGCCATCGCCGCATGCTCCAGCGCCATCCGGTGCCGCGCCGTCACGACCGGCCCGGCGGCCTCGCGGTCCACGCTGCCGCCGGTGACCGCCCGCACGAGGGCCGCACGCAGCGCGCCGAATCCTTCTCCGGTCACTGCGCTGGTGGCGATGGCCTCGGCCATCACGCCCCGCGCCGCCAGGTATGCCCGCGCCCCGTCCGGCAAAGCCAGGTCGCACTTGGTCACGGCGACGACCATCGGCGCCGTGACCAGCGCCAACAGGTCACCGGTCCGCTCGTAATCCGAAGCGGTGGCGTCGAGGCAAAGCAGGACGAGGTCCGCCCGGCCGATGGCCTCGAGCGCCTTGGCGCGCACCTTCCCGGCCAGTTCGTCCCGGGCTTCGTTCAGGCCGGCCGTGTCAGAAAGCACCAGTGTCAGCCCATTCAGGTGGAGGGCGGCACGCAGTTCATCGCGCGTCGTCCCGGCGTGGGGGTTCACGATGGCGCGGTCGGCCTCGAGCAGCCGGTTGAAGAGGCTGCTCTTGCCGACGTTGGGCCACCCGGCCAGCACGAGCCGCACCTCACCGCCGAACGTCTCGAGACCACGACTTCGGCGGCCGAGATCCGCCAGGGCGCTGCGCACTTCCGCAAGGCCCACCGCGATCGTTTCAGGCGGCGCGATCTCGATATCCTGGTCCGAAAAGTCCAGGTCCACTTCGACGAGAACGAGGAGGTCGCGGACGCGGTCCGCCAGGAGGTCGACTTCGCTCGACAGGTGGCCGCGCAAAAGGTCCCCCGCGGCTCGAAGCGCCGCCTCGTTCGAGGCACCGACGACGGCCATCACCGCCTCGGCCTGGGCGAGGTCCAGGCGCCCCGAGAGAAGGGCGCGGCAAGTGAACTCGCCCGGCTCGGCGACGCGGGCCCCCGCGCGCACGAGGCTCTCAAGAAGCGTCCCCAGAAGCGCCGGCCACGCCCCCACATGAAACTCCACCACATCCTCGCGCGTGTAGGACTTCGGCTCGCGCATCAAGTAGGCCAGGGCGGGAACCGAAAGACCGGCGCCAGGCGGCTCAAGATGGCCCCGATGTGCCGTATAGGTCGGCCAGTCGGACGGACGCGAATCGTCGGCAGGGAAGAAGACGCGGTCGGCAATCCGAAGGGCGTCGGCGCCCGAAAGCCGAAGGACCGCCCGCTCGGCCGCCCCGGCGGGGGAACTGACAGCCGCGATCGTATCGTCGAGGTTCATAGGGCGCTTGTGAAAGATAAGAAGCCGGCAACCGAATTCTCGCTTGCCCCCTTTGCTAAGCGGCCCGACATAACTTTCTTGCGCGGTGGGTGTCCCCACCCGCCGCGCACCCGGGATCGGAACTTAAGGGAATTCTTGTCGGGCCGCATAGTACCTTGGGTTCCCGGCGCCGGCTGAGGCGGCGGCACCTCGCGCTAGCCGGCGGCGTCGGCGAGGGCCTTCTGGTATTCGTCCCAGAGGATGTCGCGGGGGCTGCCCACGTCCACGCGGTCCCACGGCAGGACCTCCGTTTCTCCGCGCGCCCGGTGGGCGTAGAAGCCCGGCTCCACGCCGGCGGCCTTGAATCCGGTCTGCCAGGCGTCCACGTTCAGGGTTTCGTCCCAGGCGTCGAACTGTGCGCCGGCCCGCCACGCCTCATAGACGGCGAGGCCGACGCGACGGTCGCCTCGGGCGAGGACCCCCTCCAGGATACTTCGGTCCACGCGGTGGATGCGCAGATTAAGCCGCCGCTCAGGGCAGGCTTCGTAAAGCATCCGGCGGGCGCCCAGGAGGTAATCGGCCGAGGCCATCGGCACAAACTGGAACGGCGTGTGAGGTTTCGGGACAAAGTTGGAGACGGCGAGGTTGACGCGGCCGGGGCCGTTCTTCGATTCGCGCCTCAGGTCGCTGATGCGGCGGGCCAGGCGCGCGATGGCCGAAATGTCCTCGTCCGTTTCCCCCGGCAGGCCGATCATGAAGTAAAGTTTGATGATGTTCCAGCCGCGCGCCCACGCCTGCCGCGCGCCCGCAAACAGGTGCTCGTCCTCAAGGGGTTTTCCGATGATGTGGCGAAGGCGGGGCAGGGCGGCCTCGGGCACCATCGTCAGGCCGCTTTTTCGGACGCTGCCGAGGAGGCGCGGCACAACTTCCAACTGGTCGTTCGTCCGGAGGCTCGGCAGACTGAGGCTCACGCCCTTCGGCGCAAACTCGGCGTCCAGGGTGGTCAGAATCGCCTTGAGCCGCGGATGGTCGCTCGGCGAGAGGCTCGTCAGCGAAATCTCTTCCTGGCCGGTGTTGGCGTAGCAGGCGAGGGCAAGGGCCAGGATACGCTCCGGGCTGCGGTAGCGCGCAGGTCCCTTCGTTCGGCCCGACTCGCAGAAGCGGCATGTCCGCGGACAGCCGCGCATGATTTCAATCGTAATGCGATCGTGAACCACCTCGGTGTTCGGCACAATCGGCGTGGTCGGGAAGAAGGCCGTTTCCAGATCGCCCACATGGGCCGCCACCGTGCGCTCGGGCAGGCCGGATACCTTCGTCTCAAGCGCGGCAAGCGTGCCGTCCGCGTTCCACGTCGGCTCGATGAAGCCGGGGGCATACAGGCACTCGAACTCGCGGGCCAGAGTGAGAATTCGGTCCGAGCGATTCGCGCCGCCCGCCTTCAGGCGAGCCAATCGCTCGGTGAGGCGGGGAAGGGTTTCCTCGGCGTCGCCGATAAACGCGAGGTCGAGAAAAGCCGCCATCGGCTCGGGGTTATTCACCCCCGGCCCGCCGCCGAGGATCAGCGGATCGTCCTCCGACCGCTCGGAGGCCAGGACGGGGATGCCCGCCAGGTCCAGCATCGAAAGGACGTTTGTGTAAAGCATCTCATACTGGAGGGAGAAGCCGACGATGTCGAACTGGCGCACGGGCCGCCTGGATTCCCAGGAAAACAGCGGGATGCCCGCCTCGCGCATCCGCCGCTGGGCGTCCACCCACGGGGCAAAAGTCCGCTCGCACAGCGTATCGTCGCGGGCGTTCAAGAGGTGGTAAATAATGGCGGAGCCGAGATGGCTCATGCCGATGGCGTAGGTGTCGGGAAACGCGAGGCAGAACCGGACGGCCGCGGCGTCCCACTTTTTGCGAACCGATCCCACCTCACCGCCGATGTACTGGCCGGGACGCTCGACGAAGGGCAACAGGTCGCGCGAGACAGTCCGGGCGAGTTCTCCGTTCGGGGTTTGCATGGCGGCCCAACCTATCGGCTCGGCCGGTCCCGGTCAAGCCTTGCCAACTGTCTGGTGCTGTCAGGGTAGGTGTGTAACTTTGGTGGCGCGCTCTCGGCACCCGGGTTGGCTGACGATGCCGCGGGGGGTTGGGCCCGGCTCGGCTTCGCTTGGCGGAGCCTCACAGCCCCTTTGCCCGCCACCGCCGATGAAACCGGTACGCGCCCCCCATGAGCACCGCCGTGAAGCCGACCAGAACGGCGGGGCTCAGCCACCCGGGGAAGTACGTCGGCTGCCCGAAGGCACCCCGGATCAGGTCGCCGGCGTAGGACAAGGGCGAGACGAGGGCCGCCCACCGGGCCCAGGCGGGCATCTCGGCGATGGGTAGGAAAATACCGCTGACGAACAGCAAGGGCAACCGTACCAGGTTCGACAGCAGCATGATGTTCGACGGGCTGCTCGCCGGCGGGGCGGCCAGAAGCACCCCGAGGGCTGCGAAACTCAGCGCGCCCAGCACGATCCCGCCTGCCAGCTGAGCCAAGCTGACAATGGAGGCGTTGGTGAGAACCAGCCCAAGGACTATCGGAACCACGGAAAGACACGTGCCGAAAATGAATCCGCTGATCACGTCCCCGGCCAGGATGGCCTGCAAGGAAACGGGCGTGGCAATCAGCCGCTCGTAGGTCTTCGCCCGCCTCTCCCAGGGCGTCACGAGCGGGCCCACAGCGCTGGCCGTAAACCACAGCGCCATCGCCACCATACCGGGGACCACGTTCTCGGCCGGGATGGGCCGACCCATCTTGAAGGCCAGGAAGAAGAATACCGGAAACAGGACCCCGAAGATCAGCACGGGGGGTTTCAGATAGTAGAGCAGGGCATTCTTTTTGAAGATGACCAGGGCCCCGTGAGCCTGTCGCCGCCACGTTTGGGCCGTCTCGGTGTAAGCGGTCATAGGTGCGGCTCCTCGGTGCGGTCGCCCGTGAAGTAAAGAAACACCTCCTCCAGGCTGGGTTTGCAGGTTCGCAGGCGGTCGATCTCGACGTTTCTGGCTTCTGCAAGCCGGGCCACGTCCATCGCGACCCGGCCGGGCCTCTCGCTGTAGAGGCGCATCGTGTCGTCCTCGCGTCCGACGCGCAAAACCCCGGACAGACCTTCCAACTCCGCCAGTGCCAGCGCCCCTCCCGCGAAGGTCACCTCCACGTACTGACTGGATCGCATGGCTGAGCGAAGACGCTCGGGCGTGTCGATCGCGACGAGGCGGCCCCGGTTGATGATCGCCACGCGGGAGCACATCTCCTCGGCCTCAGACATGTTGTGGGTGGTCAGGAAGACCGTCAGCCCCTCGTCGTTCAACTCGCGGACGATCTGCCGGATCAGCCGAGCGCTGGCAACGTCCAGCCCGCTGGTGGGCTCGTCCAGGAAGAGGATCTCCGGGCCGGTCACCAATGCCGTGCAGAGCATCAGCCGCTGACGGAGACCCTTGGAGAGTGTGCGGGCCTTGTGGCGCTTCCGGTCGGCCAGGCCCAAGGCCTCCAGCAGCCGCTCGCCCTCGCGCACGCGCTGGCGGCGCGGCACGCCGTGCAACTCGGCCATCAACATGAGGTTCTGCCAGACGCTCAGGTCGAGGTACACGTTGGCCTCTTCCGGCACGACCCCCAGATGGGCGCGGGAGAGCAGCGACTCGGTGCGGATGTCGTGTCCCTGGATGGTGGCCGTCCCTTCGGTCGGTTCGAGCACGCCGGTGAGCACGCGGACGGTCGTGGTCTTGCCGGCGCCGTTGGGGCCGAGGAAGCCGAACAGTTCGCCCTCGTGCACGTCGAAATCAACACCGGCGACGGCAAGAAGTTCGCCGTATCGGCGGGTTAACCCGTGCACCTCGACGGCGTTTTTCACATTCACGTCCGCCCTTTCTCAAAGAGCAGCCAGCGTCCGGGAGGGACCGACTTGACCAGAGTCTTCTCGATCCCTGCAAGGGCGGCCTGCGCAACCAGCCATTCAATGCGCCGGGGTTCCTCCCACTTCCGCACGGCCTCCTCGCCCTGAGCCCTCAGGTCCTCGTAGCGGCGCTTAAAGAACTCCTTGTAAGCCCAAGCAGGATACGAACTGCCGAACCCTCCACCAATCAGGGCCCGGCAGTCCGGGCGCAGGATACGATAGACCTCGCGGAGACCCTTGGGCGGGTCGCGCCAAAAGAAGATCGAGCCACGGCTCACCACCAGGTCCACGGAGGCATCCGGCAGCGGATTGCTTTCGGCGTGACCAACGATGGGTATCACCCGGCCCGCCAAGCCGGACACCCTCGCCTTTTGGACAGCTTTGTTCAGGGCGTCGGCGTTCGGGTCGATCAATACGACGGTGCTCTGTGACGCCTCTGCCAAAGCGAACCCCAAGCCCCCGCTCCCGCAACCCAGATCGACCCATAGACCGTATTCCGGCCTACAGTACCCGAGAACGTCTTCGGCGACGGGCCTAAACCAGTCGGGCAATTCTCGCGGCCTTTGCGAGAGGGCACCTCCCTTCGTGGCTATTTTTTCTCGGTCGGCTTCACGCACGGATGCTCCTTGACGTCGCCGTGGCACTCGCGAATCTGCTCCGGCGAGCAGTCCTCGGGCTTGCCCTTCAGGTTCTCCGGTTTCCGGCAGCCTTCCTTCTTCTCGTTGCCGCTACACATCTTCGGGCTCCTTTCTTCTCTGTGCAGTCCCCGACCGTCGGGTCCAGCAATCGGTCTATCTGCTCTCGCCAGGCGGCGAGGGTCTCCTCGTTAAGGCGGTAGTGCACGTAGTGGCCGCGCTTCTCGCCGCTCACAAGCCCGGCGTCCCGCATCACCCGAAGGTGTTGCGACACCGCCCCCTGCGTCACGTCGAGTTGCGAAGCCAGAGCGTTGACGCAGAGACTGTGGCCCTTGAGAAACCGCACGATCCTCACCCGCGTCCCGACCGAGAGGATCTTTAACAACCGTGCCAATTCGTCCGTTTTAAAACTCATATTTTAGTCACCGCTAATATATTAGGCGCTCCACGGGCGAAGGTCAATCACAAAAGGGACCTCTGAATTGACCCGCCGCCGTGGGGAAGTTCCTCGCGCCAATTGCCCCTTGCAAATGACGGGTCGGGCGCCTATAAGCAGGCTGTTGGTTCGGGGTGTGGCGCAGTCTGGCTAGCGCGCGTGGTTTGGGACCACGAGGTCGCGGGTTCGAATCCCGCCACCCCGACCATTTCCGCCGCCGGCGGAAATGGTAGCGAGGAACTACGGTTGCTTCTGGAGAGCCGTGGCTAGCGCGGTCGCCGCGGCGACAAGTCGCGGCCCGCCGGAGGCGGGCAAGCCCGCCCAACAACCGGCGGGTAAAGTTCGAATTTCAGCCGCCGGAGGCGGCCCCACCACCCTGACGGCGTGTAGGCCGGAGGCTGATCTGTTATGGTCTGTTGGGTATATGTGCTGCGGGGTAAAGATGGTCGCCACTACATCGGCATCAGTCGGCGGTTGCGGAAGCGGATTCCGGAGCATAATCAGGGACGCACAACCGCGGACGCCGGGAAAGGACCGTTTGAACTGGTTTATAAAGAAGCCTACCCGGACCATAAGTCGGCGCGGGTTCGAGAGAGGTTCCTAAAATCGGGAACGGGTCGAGCATGGTTGAAGGAGTCCTTCGCCTCCCGTCGGCAGGGTGCGGAGCAGCAGCCCGCTTCCGACACCAGGGCATAGCCCTCGCGTCCAGCATCGGGGTGTGGCGCAGTCTGGCTAGCGCGCGTGCTTTGGGAGCACGAAGTCGCGGCCCGCCAGAGGCGGGCAAGGTTCAAATTTTAGCCGCCGGAGGCGGCCCCGCCACCCCGACCATGTTTTGGCCGCCGCTGGCTAACGGGAAACCGACATGCATCGTTTTCTTGCCGTTGATCTGGGTGCAGAGAGCGGACGCGTCGTGCTGGGATCGCTCGGTTCCGGGCGGTTGCGGCTGGAGGAGTTGGCGCGTTTTCGGACCGGCATGGTGCGCCTGCACGGGCGGCTCCACTGGAACGTCTTCCGCATGCTGGAGGAACTCGTCCAGGCGTTTCGATCGGCGTCGGAGACTTGCGGAAAGGCCGAAAGCGTCGGCGTTGACTCGTGGGGAGTCGATTTCGCCCTGTTGGCCGAAGACGGGTCGGTTCTGGGGATGCCGGTCGCCTACCGTGATGCGCGCACCGACGGGATGATGGAGCGGGTGTTTGAACGTGTGCCCCGCGAGACGATTTATCAAAAGACCGGTATCCAATTCATGCAGATTAACACCCTGTACCAACTGTTTGCGATGGTGGCGGAAAATTCGCCGCTGCTCTCCGCCGCCTCGGACCTGCTTTTCATTCCCGACCTATTCCATTACTTCCTGGCGGGCGAGAAGCGGACCGAGTTTACCGACGCGACGACCTCCCAACTCCTTAACGTCCACCGCAACGACTGGGACCGGGAACTGCTGGAGGCGGCGGGCATCCGCCCGTCACTTTTTCAGGAGGTCGTCCCGCCCGGTACGGTTCTCGGCCGCCTGACGACGGAGATACAGGAGGCGACGGGACTCCCACCGCTTACGGTGCTTGCGCCGGCGACGCACGATACGGCGTCCGCCGTCGCCGCCGTGCCGGCCGAGGGCGACGACTGGGCCTACATCAGTTCCGGCACGTGGTCCCTTATGGGCCTGGAAAACCCGGCGCCGATATGCAGCGACCAAGCGCGGCAGTGCAACTTCACGAACGAGGGCGGCGTGGAGGGGACGTACCGATTCCTGAAGAACATCATGGGCCTCTGGCTGGTTCAACGCTGCCGCGCAGGGTTCGACAGGCCTTATGACTATGCGGAACTGATGAGCATGGCCGAAAAAGCGCCGCCGTTTGCGTGTCTGGTCGACACCGATGACATGCGTTTTCTCAACCCGCCTTCCATGCCGGAGGCAATTGGCGCGTTTTGCCGGGAGACGCGCCAGCCGGAGCCCCGGTCTCCGGGCGAGTTCATCCGCTGCGCGCTGGAGAGTCTCGCGCTCGAATACCGGACCGTTCTGGAGGAACTCCGGCGAGTTTGCAACCGCGACATCCGCCGCATTCACGTCGTCGGCGGCGGGGCACAAAACAAATTGCTCTGCCGGATGACCGCCGACGCCACCCGCCTGCCCGTCATCGCCGGACCCGT
>DATLBA010000044.1:0-9385 GCA_035527275.1 Phycisphaerae bacterium | reverse complement strand
GTGCCTCGACGGTGTCCGCTTGCTGCGGGTCGAGCGGTGTCCGACCGCTGGGTTCGCGCATGGCGCCGCTACTCCAATTCCGGTCCACATCGTGTGAGCGCCCTGAAGTTTAGGGCGAAGGGGCCGCCCGGTCAACATTCTGTCCTGTTCGATATCTCGCTCATTTTGGGTTCCCGGGTGCGGGCTGTCCCCACCCTGCACCCGGGACAGCAAGAGCAGCATGCCGCCCCTCTGGTCAAAACCACGCTGGAGAAAAGAGTCACTCCCCCGTCGCGGTCCGCCGCCCTTCGACCGGAAAAGTGTGCGACAGGGGGCCTGATTGTCGTAAAATAGGCCGAAGCCGAACGTCCGGACGCAAGGAGGCGGCGCGTGGCCATCGAGTTTCAATGTGAGTGCGGGGCAGCCCATTCGGCCGAGGAGTCCATGGCCGGCCAGACATTCACGTGCGACGAGTGCAGCAAGGAGATTACGGTGCCTGCCGCCGGGAGCGGCGCGGATGAACTCGTGGCGCAGATGCGGCAGGCGGCCGAAAGGAGCGCGGCTCCCGGCGCGGCGGGAGAAATCGCTCGGGCGATCCAATCCGGAGCCGGCCCGAAGGCACCCCCCGCCCCGCCCCGGGACAGGCGGGCCCGAGCGGCCACGCACCTGAAGTTCAAGAAGGTGGCGTGGATACCCGCCCTGGTGGTTGGGATCGTGTGCGCGGCGTTCGGCCTTGGTTGCATCGTTTCTGCTCTGACCGTGGAACCTGAGGTTCCGGAACTGACCACCGGCCAGGGCAGGTGGGGGCCGATCTTCGAGGACGAGCGGGGTGACAAGTACGAACTCGTCGAGGGACCGGACGGGCGGAAATGGTTCATCGCGCAGGATGCAGAGAAACTCGAATGGAAAGACGGTCGGCCAATCGCCACCCAGCAGGGGTGGGACTTGAAGGTAGTCCCTGCGGAAACCAGTCACAAGTTCAGGGCATGGTCGGCCGCCACGGATCGTGCGGCGACCCACAGCGAACGCCTGGGCGTCGGATACCTCATCTTCGGCGCCGCCTTTCTGGTCGTGGGGCCGGTCCTGATTTTCCTGGCCCTTTGGATGCGACGCGACATCCGCCTCCTCGCGGCGAAGGAGGAAAACGGCGGCTCGGCGGCAGAATAGCCGGAGGCAGACGCATCTGAAAAGAGGGGCGCGAAGGGGTGCCCGAAAGGCGCGAGTGCCCGCACCCCATAAAGGCAGCAGAAGGGCCGGGCGGCCACCGTCGCGCGGGGAAGTTCTTTCTCGCCGCACGCGAAAAAAGAAGAGCCGGCGGGCGGGACGTAAGCCGAATCCTGTTACCCCGAAGGGCCGCGGCCATTTATCTGAGGTCGCCCGTCGCCGAGCGACTCGTGCGGCCAACCCGGGGCTCGAGCGGTGCGGGCCACACCATCGCCCCCTATTTGGCCTTGCTCCCGGTGGGGTTTACCGTGCCCCGCGTGTCGCCACGCGAGCGGTGCGCTCTTACCGCACCGTTTCACCCTTGCCTGTGACCCGCTTGTGGCGAGCCCATCGGCGGTTTGATTTCTGTGGCACTTTCCCTGGGCTTTCGCCCGGTGGCCGTTAGCCACCACCGTGCCCTGTGGAGTTCGGACTTTCCTCCCGTCCCGACAGGTCGGGACGAGCGGCCGCATCACCCGCTCGCCGACTCCTCATTCATTTTAGCCGGAATGTCTTGCGGCGTCCAGCGGTCTTTCTTGCGTCGGGGGGAAGTTCGGCGTCCACCCGGCGGGATTTTTCGAGGGCCTTTCGGGCCAACTTGTCGGCCTCGGTGTTGGCCGAACGCGAAATGTGTTCGATTTCCACCGCCTCGAACGGCTCGAGCAGCCGCCGCGCCTTGCGGTAGAGCGGTTTCAGGCCGGGGGCCTTGACCTTGTACTGGCCGGCGAGTTGGCGGACGACCAGTTCGGCGTCGGTTCGAATCGTGAGGAGCCGCGGCCTGAGTTCCGCCGCCATCCGGAGGCCGAGAATCAGGGCCTGGTACTCGGCCACGTTGTTCGTCGCGGGCCCGAACGCCCGGGCCTTCTCCAGGAGCGTGTCGCCGTCGGCATCCTTGAGGACCGCTGCCGCGCTGGCCGGCCCCGGATTGCCCGACGAGGCGCCGTCGGTGTAGAGAAACAGTTGGGCGGGCCTTTCGGAGGCGCTCGCGGCGTCGCTCGGATGATCTTTGGCAGGGGGGCCTGGTGGCGTCATGAATCTTCCGCGTACAGGATCCGCGTGCAGTTGGGACAGATGATGAGGTTTTCGGTGCGGCCTCTCAGCAGAACATAGGTGTTCTGGGTGACGGACATGTTGCAGCCGCCGCACACGAACGTTCCTTCGACCTCGTCCCGCACGACGGGGGCCAGAGCCTCGCCGTCGAGGCGGTCGGCGATGCGGTTAAACTGTTCGACGACGGCGGGGGGGAGGGTCTGGGCGATCTTGTCGCGTCGCCGGCGGCACGCCTGGATTTCGGCGTCGGCGGCGTCCTTTTTGGCCTCGGCCTCTTTGCGCACGGCTTCGAGTTCGACCCCCTCGCGCTCAAGTTGGGCTTTGGCCTCGGCGATCCGCGTCTCAAGGGCCTCAAGGTCCTCGTAGTCGTTGAGCATGTCGTCTTCGAGTTTTCGGATGGCGAGTTCGGCGAACTTGATTTCGTTCTGGAGGGCAGCAAACTGACGGTTGTCCCTAATTTGCATCTGCTGGGACTTGTGGCGTTCGATTGCGTCCCGTTTCTCGCGGACTTCGAGTTCCTTCAGGTTAATCTTGACGCGGAGGTCGTGGTGCTCGGTGCGGATGGCCTCGATCTGTTCCTTCAGGTGCTCGATTTGGACGGCCCGGGCGCGGACGGCCCGGTCCTGGGCCGCCTTCCGGGCCTCGAGGCGGCGGAGTTCCTGGTCGGCCTGCTGAAGTTCGCACAGTGTGTCAATGACCAGTTCGGCCACGGCGTTTCCCCGCACGACGTTGGAGAACGCCTTATACCGCAGCCACGCGGCAGAATCAAGAAACGATTTGCCGGGGGTTCCATAGATTGGTGTTATCGGGGGCAGCCGGTATCGTCGGCGCCTCGGCGTGCGGCCGGCCCCGCGCTACAACCGCCCGGAGCGCAGGATGGCGATCACGAGCCAGATGCCCAACAGGCCCGCCATCAGAAAACCCAGGAGGCCCAGGACCGGAAGATCCGTGTAGGGCAGGTCCGGTCCCACGTCGGCCTGCATGATGACGGCGGAGCCGAGAATAATGGCCGCCACGATCATCGCAAAGGCGATGCGGTTGCTTGAGCGGTCCAGTTCCGTGATGAGGTGCTCCAGGTTCTCGTGGCGAAAGAGGATCTGGAGCCTTCCGCGCACCACTTTCCGCAGCAACTGCCTGAGGTGCCGCGGCCCCTGCTCCGCCAGCGACATCAGGTGATAGGCGCTCGTGAGGCTGTGATGGACGAGCCGCTTCGGGGACACCTTTTCCGCCGCCAGAGCCCGCACCTTCGGTCGGACCACTTCCACCACGCTCATCTCGGGGTCCAGGTCCAGCGCCACGCCGCCCATCGTCACCAGACTCTTGCCCAATAGGACAAAGTCGCGGGGGAGGACCACGCGGTGGCGGCGCGCCAGGGCCGTAATCTCCTCGAACAAACTTCTCAGGTCCAACCGCTTCAGGGGAATGCCGCCGTACTTGTCCACCAGGGCCGTCAGGTCCCCTTTCAGGCGCTCCAGGTCCACGCCCTCGGGCAGCGCGTCCAGGTCGTCGAGCACGTCCGCGACGATGTCAAAGTCGTGCCTGAGGGCTGCAATCAAAGCGGTTCCGAGCCGCGATTTGCTCCGCTCGCTCAGCCGGCCCACTTGGCCGAAGTCCAAAATGCCGAGGCGGTCCGGCGCCTGGACCACCAGGTTCCCCGGGTGGGGGTCGGCGTGGAACAGGCCCAACTCGAAATACTGCCGCATGAAACATTCGGCCAAGTGACGCGCGAGGGCCTTTCGGTCGGCGCCGGCCTCGGCAAGAGCCGGCGCGTCGTAAACCGGAATGCCCTCCACGCGCTCCAGCGTCAACACGCCGGAACTCGTCAGGGACCACACGACGCGCGGCACGCGGATGTGCGGGTCGTCGCCAAACGCTTCGCCGAAGCGCTGCGTGTTCGACGCCTCGGCGATAAAGTCGATCTCCCGACGGACCGTCTGCGCGAATTCCTCCACCAGCAACACCGGCCGAAAGACGCGGTATTCCGGCACGTAACGTTGGGCCAGGTCGGCCAGCCGACTCAGAATGTCGATGTCCGCCTCGAGCGTCTCGCGGATTCGGGGCCGGCGCACTTTGACGACGACCGCCCGGCCGTCCTTCGTCCGGGCGTTGTGGGCCTGGGCGATGCTGCCGGCGGCAAACGGTTCGGCGTCGAAGGCATCGAAAAGGTCGTCCACCGGCGCACCGAGTTCCGCTTCAATCACCGCCCGCGCCTCGGCCGTTGGAAACGGCCGCACCCTGTCCTGGAGTTTGCGGAACTCCTGAATGAACTCCGGCGGCATCAGGTCGGCCCGGCTGCCGAGCACCTGGCCCAACTTGACATACGTCGGCCCGAGTTCCTCAAGGACGCTGGCGATGCGCCTCGCCGTCACTGGCGCCGCCGCCTCGGCCTTGACCAGAGAGCCCTTCAGGAGACGCCTGCGAAACGGCACGAGGCGGTCCAGACGCAGACTGACCACCAGCCAGCCGAACCCATGCTTCGTCAGGACGCCGGCGACGGCGCCCAGACGGCCGAGACTCTTCAGTTGCCGCCCAAATGGAATGAGGGTCATGCACTGCGCCTCCCCTCTGCGCCGAGATGGCCAAGTGACGCATTATAACCCGCGCCTTCACCGGAGGCCAAGAAAAACGCAATTGAGGGCCAAAACCGCTAACCAAAGATTCGGCAGGTCTTCCCACAAAAAATCCCACGCCTGATGCCGGAAATCCTTGCCACACCCCCCGACCGCGCTCCTCCTCGTCATTATTGACCGGCGGCGGGCCGTTCGGTATAATCGCCCCTGGTGCCGCGGGCTGGCGCGAAGCGGCAACGGAAAGGAGACAGTCCATGAGCGCACTGTTCGGAGGAATCTTTCTCGTCATTCTCTTGGTGCTTGTCGGTCTCGTCGTCCTGGTGGGGCTCTGGTTTGTCCTCACCTACAACGGCCTCGTTCGCCTGCGGAACCAGGTCAAGAACGCCTGGAGCCAGATTGACGTCCAACTGAAGCGCCGCTACGACCTCATCCCGAACCTCATCGAGACCGTCAAAGGCTACGCCGCCCACGAGAAGGAAACCCTGGAGCGGGTGGTTCAGGCGCGGCAGCGCGGCATCGACGCTTCAAACGTCAAGGATCAGCAGGAAGCCGAGAACATGATTACCGGGGCGTTGAGGCAACTTTTCGCCCTGTCCGAAGCCTACCCCGACCTGAAGGCCAATCAGAACTTCCTCGCGCTCCAGGAAGAACTCGCCTCGACGGAGAACAAGATCGGTTTCGCGCGGCAATACTACAACGATTCCACCAAGGAGTTCAACATCCGGCAGGAGGTATTCCCGGCGAATCTGGTGGCCCCGATGCTGGGCTTTGAGCCGTCCGACTTCTTCGAGATTGAAGAAGCCAGCCAACGCGAAGCGCCGAAAGTGCAGTTTTAAGAGCGTCTAACAGAATGAACCGCAGAGACCGCGGAGGTCGCAGAGGACAACGGAACGACTTGTTTTTCGCCAAAATAAGGAGTCGTTTTTTCTCTGCGTTCTCGGCGTGCTCTGCGGTAAATGTTGCTCTGTTAGGGTCTCTCTAAGTCCCGTAAGCGACGAATGGAGCCCCCCACAATGGCGATGACCCCACGCGAGCGATGGCTGGCACTCCTGGCCGGCGAAAAGCCTGACCGTATCCCCACCGATTATTGGGCCACGGCGGAGGTCACCGAGCGGCTGATGGCCGATCTCGCTTGCGGTGACCGCGACGCCCTGTTCGAGCGGCTCCACATCGATGGCGTCAACGGCGTCGGCGCCCCACACACCCTCCAACATCACCCGGACGACCCCGAGGCCGACATCTGGGGTGTCCGCCATCGGACCGTGACGTATGAGGGCGGCTCCTACGTGGAGCCTGTGAACCGCCCCCTGGCCGACGCCAAGTCGGTCGACGACATCCACGCCTTCAAGTGGCCCAGCCCGGACGATCACGATTACGATGCTTTCCGTGAGCAGGTCGAGACCGTGAGCGGCTACCGTGTCGTAATGTGCGGCGGATACGAGCCGTTCCTGATCCACTGCCTGATGCGCGGGATGGAACAGGCAATGATGGACCTTTTGGTGGAACCCGACATCGCCGACGCCATCCTCGGCCACCTGTTCGACTACCACTACGGCGTGAACGAGCGGCAGTTCGAGATCGGTCACGGGCGGATCGACCTGACGTACATCGCCGAAGACCTCGGCGGCCAGCAGGGGCTGCTGATGGGGTTGTCGCAGATCCGCCGTTTCATTCTCCCCAATCAGAAGCGCATGGCGGACCTGGCGCGCCGTCACGGCATCCGGATTTTCTACCACACCGACGGGGCCGCGCGCGACGCCATCCCCGACCTTATCAACGTGACGGGCATCGACATCCTGAATCCCATCCAGTGGCGGTGTCCCGGCATGGAGCGCGAGGGCCTGGTCCGCGACTTCGGCGACAAGGTCGTGTTCCATGGCGCGGTGGACAACCAGAAGACGCTTGCCTTCGGGACGCCGGACGATGTGCGCCGGGAGGTGCTCGACAATATTCGCATCTTCGCTTCCGCGCGGTGGATCTGTGCCCCGTGCCACAACCTCCAAACCGTCTCGTCCACCGAGAACATCGTGGCGATGTACGAGACGGTGTACGAGAATGGGGCGTTGTGACGTGGGGGAGGCGGGGCGCCGTCGTCGCGGCCGTCTGAGAGAAGAGAGCCATGGCCCAGTTTGAATCGCTCATCGGCGCGAACAAGCGGAACAGCGTCCTGCTGGTCGTCCTGTTTGTCCTCTTTATTTGCGGGCTCGGTGCGGTTCTGGGCTGGGCCCTCTGGGGCACGCCGCGCGCAGCCGTTCCGAGCATCATCCTCGCCCTGGCCGTTGCGCTGGTGATGGCGCTCGTCGGTTATTACAGCGGCCCGGGCGCAATCCTGGCGATGAGCGGCGCGCGGCCCATCTCCAAAGAAGACGATCCGCAACTTTACAACATCGCCGAGGAATTGACGCTGGCCTCCGGCCTGCCGATGCCCAAACTCTACGTTATCGAGACGCCGGCGATGAACGCCTTCGCTACCGGGCGCGACCCCACCCGCGCCCACGTCGCCGTCACGCGCGGCCTGAGAGAGCGCCTCGGCCGCGACGAACTCCAGGGCGTCCTCGCCCACGAACTCTCACACGTTCAGAACTATGACATCCGCTTCATGACCCTGATGGCGGTGCTGGTCGGCACGGTGGTGCTCCTGGCGGACATCGGTCTGAGGTCCCTCTGGTGGTCGGGCGGCGGGCGGCGCCGGCGCAGCAGCGGCCGGGGCGGGGGGATCGTCATGCTCGTCATTCTCATCGCCGCCATTGTTCTGGCGATCCTCGCGCCCATTTTCGCCAAACTCATCCAGTTGGCCGTCTCGCGCCAGCGCGAGTTCCTCGCCGACACCTCTGCCGCACAGATGACACGCTACCCGGAGGGCCTCGCCCGCGCGCTCGAGGCCCTGGCCGCCGACACCGAGCCGATGCCCCAGGCCAGCCGCGCCACGGCCCACCTTTTCATTCACCAGCCGATGATGGCCCGCGGCCGCCGGTCCGGACCGAAAAGGAGCGGATGGTGGTCCTCCCATCCGCCCATCGAGGAGCGGGCCGCGCGCCTTCGTTCTATCGGAAGCGTCGAGGCGTGAGAATTTATCTCAGGACCCCGATTTGTCCGACACTTAGACCGGCCCGCGAGGTTCCAGGATAGGAGTGACGGCGTGCTTCGGTCTCTCGGACAAGTTTTTCTCGTCACCACGGCGGCGGGGCTGGCGGTGGCCGTCGCGGTGATCCTCATCGGCGGGTTCGACGACCGGCTGGCCTCGGCCACCAGGTGGCGCTTGACGGCCCTGGACGCCGCCGCGCCCGTGGGCCCGCACCGCGCTGAAACGTTCGTTATTCTCGAGGACCTGGATTACGCGAGGCAGGTCCCGGTCGCTGAACTGGTCTTCCGCTTCGAGGACGGCTACGTGGGCGCTACAAGGACCGGGCGAACGGGCCGAGCCCGGTGCAGGCGGAACGAGGGCCTGGCCGAAGGTCGCCATCCGTTCGAGGTGTTCCTTTCGGAAACGTCGCCGCGGCTGGGCGTCCGGGCAAGGGGGACCATCTGGGCGCGCCCGTCGGAGGTTCCCGTTGTCTGGGTGGACGCCGCCGCCCTCGTGCATGGCGGCGCGACCCGATATCCAGAGGGGCTGTCTGTCGCGCCGCAGAAAGCCTTGAGTGCGCTAGGGGCGCTTGCGGCCACTCACCAGGCGGTTTATCTTGTCGCGACCGGCTTGGGGGATTACGCGCTGGTGCGCCGGCGGTTGGGCGACCTCCAGGCGCCGCCCGGACCCACCATCTGGGTCGAGCCGGAGGCCGAGCGCCGGAGCCTTGAGCGGCTCAAGCGCACGTGGCCGCGCGTCCGCGCCGCTTTGCTGTGTTCGCCCAGGCTGGCCGAAGCGGCCGCCCATCTGAAGGTGCAGGTCCTGCCCGTGCCGCCCATACGGGCTAGGCAGGAGGTCGCCGCCGACCGGGAGACCTCCAGCGGCGAGGTCCTCACCTGGCCTGAGGTGATCGAGCGGCTGACCGCTTTAGAAACTGAGGCCGTGCAGCAGAGGAGATGACGTGAGAGCACAGGCGAGCGCTTCCGGCGGTCACGTCCGCCCGGCGCGGTCCCCTTGGGCCGCGCTTCTTGTCACGGTCCTGGCGGCCCTGGCTGTCGCACTGGTCGGCTGTAAAGGGACGGGTCCGGGCAGGCTTCGCGGCTCTCCGCCCATCCCTCCCCGGGACACGTTTCGCTATGTTCCGCTTCGGGCCCGAGTTCAGCACCCGACCGGCCCGGTTGCCCCCATCCCGATATACATCGGGAAAGAGCGCCCCAAGGCCGCTGTCCTGATGCCTCCGGCCGACGCCGCCTGGATGCCCCCTGTCCGAGAGCGCCGCTGGCAGTGGATCGTTATCCACCACAGCGCCACGGACCACGGCTCGGCCGCTGTTTTCGACGACTGGCATCGCAACGGGCGCAATTGGGACGAGTTGGGATACCACTTCGTCATCGGCAACGGCACGGACACCGCCGACGGTCTGATCGAAGTCGGCTCCCGGTGGCAAAAACAAAAGCACGGCGCCCATTGCAAGGTCTGGAACCGTCCGGAATACAACCAGGTCGGCATCGGCGTCTGC